>DASRTO010000146.1:0-9901 GCA_035655915.1 Anaeromyxobacteraceae bacterium | reverse complement strand
CCCGGCCGGCGCCGCGGCCGCGAGCCACAGGGAGGCGAGAAGGAGGCGCGCGGCGTGGCCCATGGCGTGCAGCGCAGCACGCCGTCGCGCCCGAGGCGGAGGGTCCACGCGGCGATTGTAGCGAGACTTGCCGGGGACGGGCCGGCCCGCTAGGGGAGCGCCATGGTGGAGCCGGTGGTCCGCATCCGCTGTCCCTCCCCGGAGGAGGAGGGGCGCGCCCGCGCCCTGCTGGAGGCGGCCGGCTGGCGGCCGGAGCGCTCCCTCACCTGGCTCGTGGTGCGGGAGGCCGATCCCGACGCCGTGAACGAGGCGCTGGTGGCGGGCGGAGCCGCGGCCCGGGTAGCAGTCCGGGAGCAGCTGGGCCGCCTCCTGGCCTGGCTCCTCGATCGGCAGGGGGACCTCCGGGGGCGGGAAGTGAACGTGCGGAACCTGTGCGCCCGGGTCCTCTCCGAGGGCGGGCTGTCGGGGCGCCACGCCCTGAAGGACGAGGGGGCCCTGGTGGAGGCGGCGCAGGACCTGACCGAGCAGCTCTTGGCCACCGGCGCGGCCTTCGTTCCCTGGGGCCGCTTCCTCTCGCTCTTCTGCCGCGTCGTCGTGCCGGGGGGATGATGCCCCCGGGCCCCCCGCTCGCTGCGGCCCAGCCTCATCCGGCTGGGCCTGCGCTCGCCCTGGTTCCGTAGGGCGGGGGCTGTTCATGCCGTTCAGTTCACGCCGCCGGTGAATGCCAGGGCGCCCCAGGCGTTGACCGCCACCCCCAGGAGCCCGGCGGCCCAGAAGGCGCGCCCCATGGGGCGTCCCCCCAGGGCCAGCAGCCCGAAGAGGTGGGGCGTCCAGTCCAGGCTGAAGCGGTAGCCGAACTGCACGTAGCCGGTGTTCTGGTAGAGGAAACCCGGCAGGGCGGTGGCGGCGGCGGCGAGCCACAGCGGGAGGTGCAGGCGCGGGCGCTCCCTCGGCCAGAGGAGCCACAGGAAGAGCGGGGTGGTGAGGAAGAGCGACATGCCGTGGGGGTCGAAGGACGGCCGCCCGCCCTCGAGGTGCGGCAGCCGGGTGAACGCAGCGTGGAGCTGCCTCTCCAGATAGTGGAGCGAGAAGAGGCCCCAGCGCTGGACGTCGGCGTTGACGCGGTTGTTCCAGAGATGGGCGTGCCCGAAGTCGAGGGGGGAGCCGAAGCGGGCCTGGTTGGACCAGGCGGCGAAGAGGAGGAACGGGGCGGCCCCCAGGGCGAAGAGCCCGAGCTGGCGCCAGCGGGAGGGGTCGCGCCAGGTGGCCGGGTCCCGCCATCGATCGGCCAGCGCCTCCCCGCCGGCCACCACCTCCAGGAGGAAGTACAGGCCCGAGAAGAGGAGCGGGGTGCGGGTGATGGCGGCGAACCCGAAAGCCAGGCCGGCCAAGAGCGGACGGCGGGCGCGGTGGGCCGACAGGAGGTACAGCAGGGAGGCGGTGACGCCCAGCACCTCGGCGGTGAACCACACCTCGCCGCGGATGGAGCAGCTGAAGGCCACCGTGCCGAAGGCGAAGAGCAGCGCCAGGGCGGCGTCCTGGCGGCGGGTGCGGCGGTGCTCGCCGGCGCGCCCCAGCGCCTCGAGCCACAGGAAGAGGAGCAGGACGTTCAGCGCCGCGAAGGCCAGCGTGAAGGAGACGTCGTCGAGCTGGAAGCCCCACAGGGCCACCCCCGGCAGCATGAGCAGGGCCGGCCCGGGGGGGAAGGAGACGTACCAGCGATCTCCCACGCGGGCCCAGTCGTTGTCATCGGGCGGGGAGACCCGCAGCGGCAGTTGCCCGTGGAGCCAGGCATCGGCCTGGTAGACGAAGTGGGGCGCGTGGGACTGGCGCATGAGGCGCGGTCCGGCGAAGAGCGCCAGCACCGCCAGGCTCCCGAAGAGGAGCCCGAGCTCCAGCCGCCGGGCGCGCAGCGCGGGAAGGAGGCCGGGGCTCACGACAGGGCGAGCCGGAGGAGGTTCAGGGCCTCAAAGGCCGCCTGGCGCCGGATGCGCTCGCGGTCGCCGCGGTATTGGCGCAGCAGCGTCCGCGTGCCGGTGGGGCCGGCCAGGGCCAGGTGGACCGTGCCCACCGGCTTCTCCGGCGAGCCGCCGGTGGGTCCGGCGATCCCGGTGACGGAGAGTCCCCAGGTGGCGCGGCCGGCGCGGCGCGCCCCCTCGGCGAGCGCCCGGGCCACCGGCTCGGAGACGGCGCCGCTCGCCACCAGGATCTCGGTGGGCACGCCCAGGAGGGCGGTCTTCATGGCGTCGGCGTAGGCCACCACCCCCAGGTCGAAGACGTTGGAGGCGCCCGGCACGGCGGTGAGGAGCTCGGCCAGCATCCCCCCGGTGCAGCTCTCCGCCAGCGCCACCCGCTCGCGCCGGGCCAGGAGGCGCGTCACCACCAGCTCGGCCATCTCTACCTTGCCCTCGCCGAAGAGCGCCTCGCCGAAGAGGGCGCGCACCTTCTCCAGAATCCGGTCGGCCCGCTCCTGGGCCTCCGGGCCGGGCACCGACCACTTCACGTGGATCTCCGGCCAGTGGGCGCGGTAGCCGAAGCGCACCCCCTGGTTCGCCGGGTCGTCCATCAACGGCCGCATGCGGTCGTCGGCATGGGACTCGGGCACGCCGAAGAGCTTCACCAGGCGGGAAGCCGGCACCTCGGAGAGGCGCGCGGCGACGCGGGGGATGACCGCCTCCTCGCACAAGCCGCGGAACTCGATGGGCACGCCCGGCAGGCAGGCCACCTCGGCGCGCCCCAGGGCGACCAGGAAGCCGGGGGCGGTGCCGAAGCGGTTGGGGATGACGGTGGCGCCCCGCGGGAAGCGCGCCTGCTTCTCGTTGTTGGGGGTCATGAGCCGGCCGAGCTTCCGGAAGCGCTCGCGGATGGCCTCGAGCGAAGGCTCGTGGACCTCGAGCGGCACGCCTTTGACGGCGGCCACCACCTCGGTGGTGAGGTCGTCCTCGGTGGGGCCGAGCCCGCCGCTCACCACCACCACGTCGGCGCGGGCGGCGATCTCCCGCAGCGCCTCGGTCAGGTCCCGGCGGTCGTCGCCCACCAGGGTCTTGCGCCGCACCATGAGGCCGAGGTCCCACAGCCGGTCCATGAGCCAGGCGGAGTTGGTGTCCACCACCTGCCCGGTGAGCAGCTCGTCGCCGGTGGCGAGGATCTCGACGGCCAGGCTCACGGTCCGAGCTCCGCGCACCACCAGTGCAGGCCGCCGCCGCAGCCGAGCCCGATCTGCAGGGCCAGCTGGAACACCACCAGCGCCGAGCGGGCGAAGGCGCCGGCCACCACGTCGTCGAGGACCACCCCCAGGCCGCTCTTCCAGCGGTCCAGGGCCGAGGCGGGCCAGGGCTTCAGGACGTCGAAGAAACGGAAGAAGGCGGCCCCGGCCAGGGCCGCCGGCCAGGACCAGGGCACGAGCGCCATGGTCACCAGGTAGCCGGCCACCTCGTCGATGACGATGGGCGAGGCGTCGGCGACCTTCCAGTAGCGGCCGGCCCGCTCGGCGGCGTGGGCCGCCAGGGCCGCGAAGCCGGCGGTGGTGACGAGGTAGGTCCACGGCGGCAGGTCGCGCAGCAGCCAGAAGAGGGGGATGGCCCCCAGGGTGCCGACGGTCCCCGGGGCCAGCGGCGACCAGCCGCAGGGGCCCCAGGCGGCCAGGAGCTCCCATGGGCCGGGCGGGCCGTCGGGCGTTCCCCTCTTCAGCCGGGCGGCGAGCATGCCCTAGATGTACTCGTCCCCCTCGTCCTTCGCCTCGACGTCCTCGTCGTCGGGCTCCAGCGCCTCGTCGGCCTCGATCTCGGCCCGGACCCGGGGTGGCAGCTGCGCCGCCTCCAGCTGGCGGGAGCGGAAGAAGACGGACTCGGCCAGCCCGAGCACGATGTAGGCGCCCATGTACACCACCAGCACGAAGGAGGCGCGGGTGGCGATGCCCACCGCCAGGCCGGCCAGGCACAGGAAGGCGAAGACGGCCAGGCTCCTCCCGGAGAGGTGGACGTCCTTGAAGGTCCGGTAGCGCACCGTGGAGACCATGAGGAAGGCGAGCAGGGCCACCACCGCGGCGATGGGGATGCGGGTGGCCGCGTCGGCCGCCTGGCCGAAGGCCTTGTAGTAGGCGATCACCAGCGAGACGATGGTCCCGGCGGCCAGCGGGATGGGGAGCCCCACGAAGAAGCGGTGGGAGGACTTGTCGCCGCGGTGGGCCAGCACGTTGAAACGGGCCAGGCGCAGCGCCCCGCAGGCGGCGAAGGCGAAGCTGAGAAACAGCCCCAGGAAGCCTAGCGGCGCCAGGGCCCACTTGTAGACCAGGAGCGCCGGAGCGGCGCCGAAGCTGACCACGTCGGCGAGGCTGTCGAGCTCCACCCCGAACGCCGACTGGGTGCGGGTCATGCGCGCCACCCGGCCGTCGAACATGTCGAAGAAGATGGCGAAGAAGATCGCCAGCGCCGCCTGGTACAGCTGGGCCGGGCTGGCGTCCCCGGCGCAGAGGGTGATGGCGTAGAAGCCGAGGAAGATCGAGCTGACCGTGAACAGGTTCGGCAGCACGAACATGGCCTTGCGCAGGTTGATCTGCATCCGGCTCCACCCTAGCAGGATCGGCACCGCCCGGTCACGGGATCCCGGGCCCCTCCGGGGGGTGGGTGGGCGCCTCCCCGGCCCGCCACCCGCTATGCTCGGTGGCGTGACCGCTCGGCGCCGACGCCCCCACCCGGCCCTCCCGGCGCTGGCCGCGGGCCTGCTCGCCGCCGGCTGTTCCGCGCTGGCGCCGTCGCTGCGCGCCCCGGACGAGGGCGGGCCACCCTGGCGCGAGCTCAGCACCGAGCACTTCCTGCTCTGGACCGACCTGGACGAGGGCGACGCCAGGGCGGCGGCGGCCCAGCTGGAGTGGATCCGGGCGGCGGTGGTGGCGGCGGTGTGGCAGTCCCCGGTGGAGCCCGAGGCGCGCGTGGGCGTGGTAGCGTTGCGCTCGGAGCGGGAGCTGCGGCTCTTCACCCGGGGTGACGTGCCGGGCTGGGTCATCGCCGACCCGAACCAGCCTCGCCTGGTGTTCCACGCCGTCGGCGGGGAGGTGCCGGCGAGGGGCGTGGCCCGCGAGGTGGCCCTGCAGCTCGCCGACTTCGCCTGGCTGCGCCAGCCGCGCTGGCTGCGCGCGGGCCTGGCCGCGTACCTGGAGACGCTGACGCCGCTGGCCGCCGGGGCCACCGCCCTGGTGGGCCTCGAGCCCGCCTGGGTGGGATCCGCCGGGCGGGCCGGGCCGGAGGACCTCTTCGCCTGGGACGCCCGCGACGCCCGGCGCGGGGGCGAGGCATTCCGGGCCCGGAACGCCTCGGCATGGGCGCTCACCCACTTCCTGGTCGATGAGCGCGGCCAGGCCTTCACCGCCTTCCAGGGGCGTCTCGGTGCCGGGATGTCCCCGGAGCGCGCCTGGCGCGAGAGCTTCCCCGGCTACGACCCGCGAGCCGGAGGACTGGAGCGGCTGCGCCGCGACCTGGAGGCGTGGTCGGAGCTGGGGCGGCTGGCCAAGCGGGCGGTGCCGGTGTCGCCGGCCGCCTCCCGGCCGGCGGAGCGGCTCATGCGCCCCGCCGAGCTGCACGCCCTGTGGGCGGTGCTGTGGATCTCGGTTCCCCCGGAGTGGGCGCCGCCGGCCGAGTTCAGGCGCGCCCGGGCCGAGGAGGAGTCGGCCCAGGCCCTGGCCCGGGACCCGTCCGATCCCTCGGCCCTGTTCGTCTCCATCTGGCTGGCGCCGGAGCGGGAGCAGGCGGCCCGGGCGCGCGCCGCGGCGCGCGCCGCGCCGGACGACTGGCGCATCTGGCTGCTGGTGGCCGGGGCGCTCGGGCCGGCGGAGGGCGCGGAGCGCGAGGCGGCGCTGCGGCGCGCCCGCGAGCTCCAGCCCGACCAGCCGGCGGTGCTGTCGGCCCTGGCGCGCCAGCTCGTCGCCTCCGGCAAGGCGGAGGAGGCGGCCGCGGTGGCGGCCCGGGCGGTGGAGCGGGCCGCCTGGAAGGCCTTCCCCCTCGACGTGCTCTCCCAGGCCGAGGCCGCGGCCGGCCGCTGCCGCGAGGCGCTCGCCGCCGGGCGCCGGGGCCTGGAGATCCTGCCGGACTGGGTGGCGGCCCGGGAGCGGGAGGAGATGGCGTCGCGCCTGGCCGGCCTGGAGGCCCGCTGCGGCGAGGGCCAGCCGGCACGGGAGCCGGGCCCCCGCCCTTCCGCCGGCTAGCCGTCAGTTCCCGGCGTCCCCGTCGCGGGGGGCGGCGCCCAGCAGGGCCAGCGGGTCGCGGGCCCGACCGGCGCGCCACACCTCGAAGTGCAGGTGGGGGCCGGTCGCCTTGCCGGTGGACCCCACCAGGCCGATGACCTGCTCCGGCTCCACCTCGTCGCCCGGCGCGCACAGCACCCGGGACAGGTGGCTGTAGCGGGTGGTGAGGTCGCCGCCGTGGCGGATCTCAACCAGCAGGCCGTAGCCGGCCGCCCATCCGGCCTGCACCACGAAGCCCCGGGCGGCGGCGCCCACCACGCGGCCGGGGCTGGCGGCCAGGTCGATGCCGAAGTGCATCTTGCGGAAGCCGTCTAGCGGGTGGAGGCGCCAGCCGAAGGGGGACGAGATGCCGGCGTCGCCGATGGGCCAGGCCAGCAAGGCCGGGGCGGGGTGGAGGGTCATCTCGCGGCGCAGGCCGCGGGCGGCGGTGAGGCGAGCCGAGAGCCGCGCCAGCTGGGCCTGAAGGCGCGAGCGCAGCTCCTCGGGCGGCTCGCCGAAGCGGCGGCGGTCGTACTCCAGCTCCGCCTCCATGGTGACGCGCGCCCGGACCAGCTCCAGGGTGGGCGTCTGGGCCAGCGATCGCGCCAGGTAGCGGTCCACCTCGTCGCCGAGGCGCTGCCAGGCGGCCACCACCTCGCCGGGGAAGCCGGGCGCGCCGTTTCCCCGGTGGCGGCGGAGGCGCGCCTCGGCCGAGAAGCGCAGCAGGGTCCCGTCGAGGGGCGGTCCGGGGGGCGCCTCGGTGGCGACCCGGCGCGGCGCCGGGTCCCGGACCGGGGGGCGGGGCGGCCCCACCGGCTCCATGGGCTCGGTCACCACCACCGGCGCCAGCCCGGCCTCGGCGAAGGTGATGGAGTCGCGGCCGTGGGCGCACCCGGCGCCGAGCGCGGCCAGGGCGAGGAGGGCGGAGGGCGAGGGGCGGCGCATGCGGTCGCGGCCGTCGCCCGGCCGCTCCGGCCATGGTAGCGTGCGCCAGCGCCGGTGCGCCTGTACCCCGACCATGGCCTGTGGGTGGAGGTGGTAGCATCCCGCAATGTCGCCGCCCCGGAGCCGCTCCCCGACGCGCGCGGCCCGGGCCCGCGCCGTGGTGGCGCGGCTCGAGCGGGCCATGCCGGGGGCGCGCATCGCGCTGCGCTTCGGCGACGACCTGCAGCTCCTGGTCTCGGTGATCCTCTCGGCCCAGACCACCGACGCCCGGGTGAACCAGGTGACGCCGGCCCTGTTCGCCCGCTTCCCGGACGCGGCGGCCTATGCGCGCGCCTCGCCCATGGACCTGTGGCCCTTCCTCCGCACCCTCGGGCTCTACCGCACCAAGGCGCGGGCGCTGGTCGGCGCCATGCGGCTCGTCGAGCGGGAGCACGCCGGCCGGGTGCCGCGCACGCGGGAGGCGCTGGAGGCCCTCCCGGGGGTGGGGCGGAAGACCGCCGGCGTGGTGCTGCTGCACCTGGGGGCGGAGCAGGCCTTCCCGGTGGACACGCACGTGGGGCGAGTGGCGCGCCGGCTGGGCTGGACCCGCGAACGGAATCCCGATCGGGTGGAGGAGGAGCTGCGCCGGCTACTCCCGCCGCGGCGCTGGGGCGAGGCCCACCAGCTCCTGGTCTGGCACGGGCGGCGCACCTGCGCCGCCCGCGCCCCGGCCTGCCAGCGGTGCCCGGTCGAGGACCTGTGCCCGAGGCGCGGCGTGCCGCGGTGACGCCCGGGGACAAGCCCCCGCCCCACTCGGGATCACAGCGCCGACTTGTGGGCGGCGGCCCGCCGGAGCTCGTCGGCGCTCTCGGTGGTGCGCTCCGACTTCAGCTTCTTCATGCGCCGGCGGATGACCTCGCGCTTCAGGCTGGAGAGGTGGTCCACGAACACGATGCCGTCGAGGTGGTCGTTCTCGTGCTGCACCGCGATGGCCAGGAGGCCCTCGCACTCCAGCTCGAAGGGGGCGCCCGACCGGTCCAGGGCCCGCACCCGGACCTTGGCGGCCCGCTCCACCTCGTCGGCCTCGCCGGGGATGGAGAGGCACCCCTCGGTGTAGGTGGTGGTCCCCTCCAGGCCGACGATCTCCGGGTTCACGAGGTGGATGAGGCGCTGCCCTTCCTGGCGGGGGGAGGTGTCGATGACGATGCAGCGCAGCGACTCGCCGACCTGGGGCGCGGCCAGCCCCACGCCGTCCGCGGCGTACATGGTCTCGGCCATGTCGTCCAGGAGCCGGCGGACGGAATCGTCGACGCGCGCGACGGGCCGGGCCACCTTCTTGAGCACCGGGTCGGGCCAGATGACGATCTCTCGGACCATGGCGCGCCGATGATAACTCGCGGGGGCTGGCCGCGCACGCCGGGGCCCTCCCGGCCCGCCGCGGGCGGCTACTCCCCCAGCCCGGACAGGTACTCGGCGCGCAGCTCGTCGTCGCAGAGGACCTCGCGGGCCTCGCCCAGGACTCCCCGGATCTCCTCCAGCTGCTCCCGCAGCCCCGGCTCGCGGTAGGCGGCGTAACGGCCCGGGTCGAACTCGGCCTCCAGCCGCTCGGCGGCCTCGCGCACCTCGTAGGGCGTGGCGTGCCGCGACAGGCCCAGGATGGCGAAGTAGTCGGCGCGGCGCACCTGGTCGAGCTTCTCCCGGACGCGGGCCAGGTCGATGGTCTGCGACTCTCGCCGGCCCTCGAGCCCGCCGTGGAAGCGCAGGGAGAGGGCTCCCACCATGAGCAGCCCGGCCAATACCTGTCGGGTCTCCAGCGGCGGGAGCGGGCTCCCGTCCAGGATCTCGTCGAGGGTCCTGAGCCCGTCGGCCAGCTCCAGCAGGCGCTGCTCGGCCGGGCTCAGGCCCAGCTCGCCGGGCGGCAGGCTCCGCGTCGAGGGGGAGAGCAGGGTGGCCGCCCCGCCCAGCACCGCGTCGAGCCGGGGCTCCAGCCACTTGCGCCGCACGCCCTCCATGGCCAGGCGGAGCGGGCCGCGCTCCAGGGCGATGCGCTCGTCGGGCGGGACCCGCGCCGGCTGGTAGCGGAAGAGGGCCTTCTCCTCGGCGAAGAGGGCGTAGAGCACCTCCTCGGTGCGGCGCCGCACCAGCGCCGTGAGCTCGGCGGGCTTGAGGAAGCCGCGGTCGAGCAGCGCCAGGGCGGCGCGCCGCGAGGAGATCCCGGCCAGGGCCGGGGCCGCCTGCCGGTGCTGCTCGCGCGTCACCAGCCCTAGGCGGAGGGCTACCTCCTCCACGCGCTCGTGGGGCGCGGCGCTGGTGGCGCCCACCACCTTGCCGTCCTCGAAGTACAGCGAGCGGGGGGCGTCGCCGCCGAAGTCCAGCCGGCCGGTGAGGCGGGCCCGCTCCGCCAGAGCCAGCACCCGCGGCAGGGGCGCCTCGGCCAGCGTCCCCTGGTCGAGCTCCGGGGGCGGTGGGGGCGGCTCCGGCTCGGGCGTGGCCGGGGGCGGCGGCGGGGCGAGCGGGGGCAGCTCCGGCTCGGGCCCCGGCGGAGGGGCGGCGCGGGCCTTGCGCTCGCCGGCGAGCTCCCGCGCGCGGCGGCGCGCCGTCTCCTCGGCGGCGGCGCGGGCGGCGGCCCGCTCCGCCAGGGCACGGCGCGCCTCGTCCTCCGCCTCCCGGGCCGCCTCCTCCTCGGCCTCGGCGCGGCGCCTCGCCCCCGAAGTCGAGGCGGCCGGTGAGGCGGGCGCGCTCGGCCAGGGCCCGCACGCG
>DASRTO010000145.1:0-6934 GCA_035655915.1 Anaeromyxobacteraceae bacterium | reverse complement strand
CTCGGCGAGCGGAGCCGCGCCCTGGGGCGGCCGGCGACCCTCGACGACCTGCCCGACGCCTTCCTCGACGAGGTGGCGGCGCTCGGCTTCGACTGGCTCTGGCCGCTCGGCGTCTGGCGCACCGGCCCCGCCGCCCGCGAGGTGTCGCGCTCCCGCCCCGACTGGCGCCAGGGCTTCCTGCGCGACCTGCCGGATCTCCGGACCGAGGACATCACCGGCTCCCCCTTCGCCGTACAGGCCTACCAGGTGCGCCCCGAGTTCGGTGGGGACGCCGCCCTGGAGAGGCTCCGCGGCCGCCTGGCGCGGCGCGGCCTCTCGATGATGCTCGACTTCGTCCCCAACCACGTCAGCCCCGACCACCCATGGGTGACGGCCCACCCCGAGTGGCTGGTGGAGGGCGGCGAACCGGACCTGGCGCGCGAGCCCCAGAACTGGGTTCGGCTGGGCGGCCGGGTGGTGGCCCATGGACGCGACCCCTACTTCCCGGGGTGGCCGGACACGGTGCAGCTCGACTACCGGCACCGCGGGCTCCGGGAGGCGATGATCGGCGAGCTGCGCCGGGTCGCCTCGCGCTGCGACGGCGTCCGCTGCGACATGGCAATGCTGGTGCTTCCGGAGGTCTTCGCCCGCACCTGGGGCGATCGCTCGCTGCCCCGGGACGGCACACCCCCGGCCGACGCGCCCTTCTGGCCGGAGGCCGCCGCCGCGGTCCGGAAGGAACACCCGGGCTTCGTCCTCATGGCCGAGGTCTACTGGGATCTCGAGTGGGAGCTGCAGCAGCAGGGCTTCGACTTCACCTACGACAAGCGCCTCTACGACCGGCTGCGGGCCGGCGAGGCCGGGCCGGTCCGCGACCACCTGCGGGCCGACCTGGCCTTCCAGCAGCGCTCGGCGCGCTTCCTGGAGAACCACGACGAGCCGCGGGCGGCCGCAACCTTCCCGCCGGACCGGCACCGGGCGGCGGCGGTGGTCACCTTCCTCGTTCCCGGGCTGCGCTTCTTCCACGAGGGGCAGCTGGAGGGGCGCAAGGCCTTCGTGTCCATGCACCTGGGCCGCCGCCCCGCCGAGCCGGTGGACCTGCCGCTGCACGAGTTCTACCTCCGGCTGCTCGAGGTGCTGCGCCGGCCGGAGGCCCGGGAGGGCGCCTGGCGCCTGCGCGAGTGCCGGCGGGCCTGGGAGGGGAACCCCACCTCCGACCACTTCGTCGCCATGTCCTGGGAGGGACCCTCGGGCCGGCTCCTGGCCTGCGCCAACCTCGGCCCGACGCGGGGACAGTGCTGGGCCGAGGCCGCCTTCCCCGGGCTCACGGGAGGCCGGGTGCTGCTGCGAGACCTGCTCTCGGAGGCCCGCTACCAGCGCGACGGAGCCGAGCTGGCCGGGCGCGGCCTGTACCTCGACCTGCCCGCCTGGGGCCACCACGCCTTCGAGGTGCGCCGCCCCTAGCGCCGCATCCGCCGGTAGCGGCGGATGAGCGCGCTCGTCGATGCGTCGTGCCGCAGGTCCGGCTCCTCCCGGCTCTCCAGCTCGGGCAGGATGCGCTGGGCCAGCGCCTTGCCCAGCTCCACGCCCCACTGGTCGAAGGAGTTGACGCTCCAGATGGCCCCCTGAGTGAAGACCTCGTGCTCGTACAGCGCCACCAGCCGCCCCAGCGCCGCCGGCGTGAGCCGCTCCAGCAGCAGGGTACTGGTGGGGCGGTTGCCCGGGAAGACCCGGTGAGGCACCAGCCGCGCCGGCGTCCCCTCCCCCTTCGCCTCCTCGGCGGTCTTCCCGAACGCCAGCGCCTCGGCCTGGGCCAGGGCGTTGGCCACCAACATGTCGTGGTGGCGGCCGATCGGGTTCAGCGAACGGCCGAAGGCGATGAGGTCGGCCGGGACCAGCCGGGTCCCCTGGTGGAGCAGCTGGTAGAAGGAATGCTGGCCGTTGGTCCCCGGCTCTCCCCAGTAGATGGGGCTGGTGTCGTAGTCCACGGCGGCCCCGTCCAGGGTCACGGACTTCCCGTTGCTCTCCATGGCCAGCTGCTGCAGGTAGGCCGGGAACCGCCGCAGGTACTGGTCGTAGGGCAGCACCGCCACCGTCTGGGCGCCGAAGAAGTCGGCGTACCAGACGGCGAGGAGCCCCTTCAGCACCGGGAGGTTGCGGTCGAAGGGGGCGGTCCGGAAGTGCTCGTCCATCTCGTGGAAGCCGGCCAGCATGGCGCGGAAGTGCGCCGGGCCGACCGCCAGCATGGTGGAGAGGCCGATGGCCGAGTCCAGGGAGTAGCGCCCGCCCACCCAGTCCCAGAAGCCAAACATGTTGGCGGGGTCGATGCCGAACTCGGCCACCTCGCCGGCGTTGGTGGAGACGGCCACGAAGTGCCTGGCCACCGCCCGGGGGTCGCCCCCCAGCCCCGCCTGCGACCACTCGCGGGCGGTCCGGGCGTTGGCCATGGTCTCCTGGGTGGTGAAGGTCTTGGAGGAGACGACGAAGAGGGTCTCCGCCGGAGAGAGGTCGCGGGTGGCCTCGGCGAAGTCGGTGGCGTCCACGTTGGAGACGAAGCGGAAGGCGAGCGAGCGGTCGGCGTAGTGGCGGAGCGCCTCGTAGGCCATGGCCGGCCCGAGGTCGGAGCCGCCGATCCCGACGTTCACCACGTTGCGGATGCGCTTGCCGGTGTGTCCGCTCCAGTCGCCGCCGCGGACCCGGCCGGCGAAGTCCGCCATCCGGTCGAGCACCGCCTGGACCTCGGGAACCACGTTCCGGCCGTCCACCAGGATGGAGGCCCCCCGCGGGGCGCGCAGGGCCACGTGCAACGCGGCCCGATCCTCCGTGACGTTGATCTTCTCACCCCGGAACATGGCCGCGATGCGGTCCGCGAGCCCGGACTGCTCGGCGAGCAGGAGCAGCAGCCGCAGGGTCTCGTCGGTGATCCGGTGCTTGGAGTAGTCGAGGAACACGCCCGCCGCCTCGAGCGTGAGCCGCTCCCCGCGGGCCGGATCGGACGCGAAGAGCTGCCGCAGGTGGAGACCCCTCATCTGCTGGTAGTGGGCCGCCAGGGCGGCCCAGGCGGGGCGCAGTCGCAGCGGGACCGGTGGCATGGTCGCCTCCCTTCGGGTCGGACCGGGCGATGCTAACCCGAAGGCGCGCCACCGTGACCCGCCCACCGCGGGTACCGGAGGGGGGCGAGCCGCGCCCGGATGCGCCGGTTCCCTCCGCTCACGCCGGCCCGACCGGCTTGCGCCTCGGCGCCCGCTCCGCGAACTCCACCTCCGGCGACGCCCGCAGCCGCCGCAGCAGGTCCTCCGGCTCGGCCTCGCCGGGGTCCACCGTGTAGAGGGTGGCCAGCTCCGGGTCGGTCTCGCCCGGGAGGAGGCGGCGCACGCCCCGGGCGCCGGCAGCCTTGAGCGAGCGCACCAGCCGGTCGCGGGCGGGACGGGGCACGCCAGGGCGCACCTTGAACTGGAGCTTCGCGGCCACGGGGCGATCCTACAGGGCCTTCTCCAGATCCAGGAGGCCGTCGCCGTAGCTCGGGGTCCAGGCGCGGCCGCGCATGCCGGCCACCTTGGCCGCCGTCGCCCGCAGGCGCTCCTTCACCTGCTTGGCGGTCCAGGCGGGGTTCCTGGCCAGCACCAGGGCGGCGGCCCCGGCCACGTGGGGCGTAGCCATGGAGGTGCCGCTCCAGGCGGCGTATTCGGTCTCGCGGCGGTACGGCGGCGCCGCCCGGGTGGGCAGCGTGGAGAGGACGTTCACACCCGGCGCCGAGATCCCGATGTGCCGGCCGGTGTTCGAGAACGAGGCCCGCCGCAGCGACTCGGCCACCGCCCCCACCGCCATCACCCCCGGGTAGGCGGCCGGGTACATGGTGGGGTTCCCCTCGTCGCCGGCATTGCCCATGGCCGCCGCCACCACCACCCCGGCGACGTCGAGTTGCCGGAAGAGGATGGCCTCGGTCTCGGAGCGCTCGGTCCCCCCCAGTGAGAGGTTCAGCACCCGCGCCCCCGAGCGGCGGACCGCGTTCAGGGCCTTCAAGTACCGCTCGCCGTCCACGTAGAAGTCCCCCTGCTCCGGCTCGTCTGGGAACACCTTCCACACCTCGAGCCGAGTCCGCGCCACCCCGGCGATGCCCTGTTGGTTGTCCACCAGGGCGGCGACGATGCCCGAGACGTGGGTGCCGTGGCCGACCACGTCCGCCGCCTTGAGGCCGGGGTGGTGGTAGGCCCGCACCACGCCGGTGAGGTCGGGGTGGTCCTGGTCCACGCCGGTGTCGATCACCGCCACCGTCACGGCCTTGGCAACCGGCCGCCTGGCCTGGAACCAGCGGATGGCGCGCAGCCCCCACTGACGGTTGAGCAGCGGGTCGGCCTCGGCCTGGACCCAGCGGGCCGGCATGGGCTCGGCGAGGACGATGCCCTTCGCACCCTCGAGCTTGCGGAGCACCGCGCCTACCGGCCTCTTCGGGTCGAGCCGCACCACCGCGAAGCCCGCCAGCGCCTCCTCCTCGGCCTGGAGCACACTCGCCGCCGCCGCCAGCCGGTGGGCAGGCGCGGCCGCCGCCCGCGGCGCCTTGCCGGCGAAGAGCGGGACCACCTCCCGGAGGCCGGCATTGCGCCGGAGCCAGTCGAGCGGATCGGCCACCGCCGCCGGAAGCGCCATGGCCGCCGCCGCCAGGTGGGCCGGCTCCGGCGCCGCGGCCCGCACCGGCCTCGGCGCGAAGCGGACGATGAGCGTGCCGGGGATGGAGGCGAGGCGAGGGAGCTGCGCCTTGCGGGGACGGCCGACGGGCACGGGAGCGGACGGGATCACGGGGGCACCTCCTCGGGCAAGGACCGGAGGATTCCACAGATAGTGCTTTCACGAACCGGCCCGGATGGGGCTCCGGGGCGGCTCACCCCTCCGTCCGGCGCCGCTTCCCCGCAGGACCGCGCGGCTTCTCCGATGCCCCCTCCGGCCGCAGCACGCGCACCGGCCGCAGCAGCCGTCCGTCCGACCGGCACACCGCCACCAGCCGGCTCTCGGCGTCGAGCGCCCGCAAGAAGCCCTCCGGCGCTGCCGCGAGCACGGCCTTGCCGTGGCGGAGGTCCCGCTCGCCCACCGCGTCGAGCCGGGCCGCCGGCAGGAACGACAGCGCCTCGGCCGGCGGCACGAGCCGTGCCCGCAGGGCCTCGGGGCCGCCAGCGGCCACCAACGCCTCGGCCTCGGCCAGCGGCAGGGCGGCGGCGAGGTGGAACGGCCCGGCCGCGGTGCGCCGCAGCCACGCCAGGTGGGCCGGCACGCCCAGGGCCCGCCCCAGGTCGGCGGCCAGCGTGCGCACGTAGGTCCCCTTGCCGCAGCGCACCCGCAACCTGGCCCGCGCCAGGCCCTCCCGGGCCGGCTCGAAGCCGAGCAGCTCCAGGGCGTGCACCCGCACCCGGCGCGGGGCGCGCGCCACCTCCTCCCCCCGGCGCGCCGCCTCGTGGAGCCGCCGCCCTCCCACCCGCACCGCCGAGTACATGGGCGGGGTCTGCTCGATCTCGCCCGTCAGGCCGGGCAGCGCCGCCGCCACCCGGGCCGCGTCCAGGGCGGACGGGTCGCCCCGTTCGGTGACCCGCCCCTCGGCGTCCTCGGTCTCGGTGGCCGCGCCGAAGGCCACCTCGGCCTGGTACTCCTTGTCGCCCTCGGCCAGCCATTGCTGCAGCTTGAGCGCCTCCCCCAGGCACACCGCCAGCACGCCGGTGGCCAGCGGGTCGAGGGTGCCGGCGTGGCCGGCCGAGGCCTCGCCCAGCAGGCGCCGCACCCGCTGCACCACCTGGAAGCTGGTGGGCCCGGCCGGCTTGTCGATGACCAGGACGCCGTCGGCCATGGAGGCGGGCGAGGCGGCGGGCGCCTACCACCCCTCCTTGTCGCGGACCTCCCGGAGCAGCCGGTCGATCTTGTCCCCCTCGGCCACGCTCTCGTCGTAGCGGAAGCGCAGGTGGGGGGTGTGGCGCAGCTTGAGGCGCCGGGCCACCTCCCGTTGCAGGTACGAGGCCGCCGACTCCAGGCCGGCCAGGGTCTCCGTGCGCACCTTCTCCTCGCCGTGAATCGACACCCACACCGAGACCTCTTTCAGGTCCGGCGACATCTTGGCCCCGGTGACGGTCACGAAGCCGGTGATGCGCGGGTCCTTGAGGCCGCGGGCCAGCAGCGCCGACAGCTCGTGGCGGAACTCCTCGGCGACCCGCGCCGGCCTATCGGGCATCGTCATCGTCGCCTCCCGGGCGCCCGGGCGGGGCCTCCTCCGGCCCCCCCTCCGCCTCCCAGTCGTCCTCCTCGGCCTCGGCCAGCGTCCGCTCCCCGGATGCGCCCAGGTGGTCCCCGAAGGCCTGGATCTCCAGGGCCCGGTCCACGATCTGCAGCTGCCCCCCGTGCATCCCGGCCACGAACTCGGCCACCTTGTCGAGGGTCTGGTTCACGAAGGCGCGGTCGTTGCCGACCGCCGCCACCCCCACCACGCTCTTCTGCCACAGGTCGTTCTCGCCCACCTCGGCCACCGAGACGTTGAAGCGGGCCTTCACTCGGTCGATGGCCGAGCGCAGCAGGTGGCGCTTGGACTTGAGCGAGCCGGGGGCCGGCAGGTACAGGGTGAGGCGGAGGATGCCGACGAACATTCCTGCCTGCCTCCGGCGGGGGACGAGCCCCCGCCCTACGACCATGGACCGACCGGAGCATCAGTCCAGGCTGGGCCGGATCTCCTCCAGCTCGAACACCTCGAGGACGTCGCCGGGCTTGAACTCGGCGAAGCCCTCGACGCCGATGCCGCACTCCAGGCCGGCCTGCACCTCGCGCACGTCGTCCTTGAGGTGCTTCAGCGAGGAGATCCGGCCGGTGTGGAGCACCTTGCGGTCGCGCAGCACCCGCACGTGGCCGGTCCGCCGGATGACGCCCTCGGACACGCCGCAGCCGGCGATGACGCCCACCCGGGAGATGTTGAAGACCTGCCGCA
>DASRTO010000144.1:0-3716 GCA_035655915.1 Anaeromyxobacteraceae bacterium | reverse complement strand
ACAGATCCGCAGGACGAGGTGGTGCGCCTGGTGGCCCGCCGCTACCTGGCGCCGCTCCGCGAGGCGGGGGTGGACACCCTCGTCCTGGGCTGTACCCACTACCCCCTGCTCGAGGGGGCCATCGCCGCCGAGTTGCCGGGGGTGACGCTGGTGGACAGTGCCCGCTCCGTCGCCGCCGAGGTGCGGGAGCGCCTTGGCGCGGCCACCCCGCCCGCTGGCGGCCGGCACCGCTTCTACGTCACCGACACGCCGGAGCGGTTCCTGGCCGTGGCCGGCCGCTTCCTGGGCCGGGCGGTGGAGGACGCCGAGCACGTGGACGTGTGAGGCGCCCGCCGGCCGGGCGCGCCCCCGGCCCGCCTTGACCCCCATCCTCGACAGGCGTCCGGCCGCACCATAAACTCCGACGACATGCAGCAGCACGACTCCAAGCGGATGGTGGTTGGCTTCAACCACAACATCAAGCACAAGGGGAAGGCCTACCACATCCAGACCGAGGACTCGGGCCTGGAGAACCCCCACATCATCACGCACCTCTTCGTGGGCGGGAACATCCTCGCCTCCAAGAAGACCAGCTACGCCGACATCGCCGGCGCCGACAACCTGGCGGCGGTGGTGCGCGAGCTGATGGAGGAGCAGCACAAGGAGATGCTGCGCAACCTCATCAACGGGGTCTACGACGACATCGACGCCGCCTTCGCCACCCAGGCCAAGGCCTACGAGCCGGGCCAGCTCAAGCCCGGCGAGAAGGTGCGCTTGAACGAGGGGCAGCGCACCTCCACCGGCTCCTACCGCATCCTGCCGCCGGAGGTGCTGGAGGCGCGGCGCGGCCCGGCCCCGGTGGAGAAGGAGGGGGCCGAGACCCTCTTCGGCGAGGACCTCATCAGCGAGAAGAGCCTCGACGAGGTGATCCTTTCCTACCTGGCGGAGGACATGGGCGAGAAGAAGCCCTGACGAGCCGGCGGGGGCCTTTCCCCCGCCCTGCGGCCCGGGCGATGATCCAGCTCTTCCACGTGTTCAAGGAGTACCCGGGCGAGGGACCGGCGCTCGCCGACGTCACCGTGCACGTGCAGAAAGGGGAGTTCGTCTTCATCACCGGCCCTTCCGGCGCCGGCAAGTCCACCCTGCTGAAGCTCATCTTCTGCGCCGAGCCGGCCACCAGCGGCCAGCTGCTGGTCTTCGGCAAGAACGTCTCCAAGATCCGCCCCTCGGCGGTCCCCTACCTGCGCCGCAACATCGGGGTGGTGTTCCAGGACTTCAAGCTGCTCCCCGACCGCACCGTGGCCGAGAACGTGGCCTTCCCGCTGGAGGTGCGGGCCCTCCCGTCGAAGGACGTGCGGCGCAAGGCGACCATGGGGCTCAGGGCGGTGGGGCTCGACCACAAGCAGCACAAGTTCCCGCTGGCGCTCTCCGGCGGCGAGCAGCAGCGGGTGGCGGTGGCCCGGGCCCTGGTGGGCGACCCGGCGCTGCTCCTCGCCGACGAGCCCACCGGGAACCTGGACCCGGACCGCACCCTGGAGGTGATGGACCTCCTCGAGGGCGCCAACGCCCGCGGCACCACGGTGGTGGTGGCCACCCACGACCGCGGCCTCTTGCAGCGCTACAAGAAGCGGGTCATCGCCTTGGAGAGCGGCCGGATGGTTTCCGACGGCGACTCCATTCGCCGCGTCGCCCCGTGATGGCGCGCCTGGCCTACTTCGTCCGGCGCGCCCTCGACGCCCTGCGGCGCGGTCCTTTCGTGGCCCTGGTGGCGGTGGGCACCATCTTCGTGGCGGTGCTCACGACCGGGCTCTTCGCGGCGGTGCTCTCCGGCGCCGAGCGGCTCCTCGACGCCTGGGGCGGCGAGGTGCACATCTCGGTCTACCTGCGGCCGGGGGCCGACCTGGCCGCGGCCCGGGCCGCCGCCGAGCGCATCGCCGCCGGGCGCGCCGTGGAGGCGGTCACCTCCCGCGCCGCGCTGCAGCGGCTCAAGGCCTCCCTGGGCGACGAGGCCGGGGTCCTGGAGGGGGTGGGGGAGCAGGCGCTGCCGGCCTCGGTGGAGGTGCGGGCGCCGGGCATCACCCTGGAGGGGGCGCGAGCCCTGGCGGGGCAGCTGGAGGCGGTCCCGGGAGCGGCCGAGGTGGACTACGGCAACGCCTGGCTAGAGCGGCTCGAGACCTTCCTCCGGCGGGCGCGGCTGGTGGGGCTCCTGCTCATGGGGACGCTGGCGCTCGCCACCGCGGTGCTGGTGGCCAACACCCTGCGGCTCGCGGTCTACGCTCGCCGCGACGAGATCGAGATCATGAAGCTGGTGGGGGCCACCGACGGCTTCGTGGGCGTGCCGTTCCTCATCGAGGGGCTGCTGCAGGGGCTCCTGGGGGCCGGGCTGGCGGTGCTGGCGCTGCTGGCCGCGCAGGCGGCGCTCCTGCCGCGCCTGGCGGCCACGGTGGCGCTGGCCGGGCGGCTCGGCAGGGCCGACGTCCTGCCCACGCCGCTCCTGCTGGCCCTGCTGGCCGGCGGGGCGGTGCTGGGGCTCCTCGCCTCCAGCCTCTCCCTGCTGCGCTTCCTGCGGAGGATCTGAGTGCGGGCGCTGCTCTGGCTGCTCCTCGCCGCCGGCGACCCCCGCGCCCAGCTCGAGGCGCTGAAGGCGCGCAAGGCGGCGGAGGAGGCGGCGGCGCGCCTGCTGGCCGACCGCGAGCGCTCCATCCTCGACACCCTGGGCGAGGCCGAGGAGGCGTTGGCCCAGGTCGAGGGCGATGCGCGCGCCGCCGAGGCCGAGCGCGCCCGCTCCGAGCGGCGCGTCGCCGAGGCCCGGGCCGAGGAGGCCGAGGCGCAGGCCCGCCTCGCGGCCCGGCTGACCGAGCTCCGCCCCCGGCTGGCGGCCTGGCGGCGGCTGGGAGGGGTGGGCGAGCTGCGGCTGCTCGTCGGCGCCGGCTCGCTGGCCGAGCTGGTGAAGCGGCGCGCCCTGCTGGACCGGGTGATCAAGGCCGACCTCGACGCCTTCCAAGGGGCGCGCCAGGCGCTGGCCGACCGGGAGCGGGCCCACGCCGTCCGCCAGGCCGAGGCGGCCCGGCTCGGCGCGCTGGCCGCCGAGGCGCGGGAGCGCCAGGCGGAGGCCACCGCCAGGCGGGAGGAGCGGCGCACCCTCCTCGGCGCGGTGCGGAACGCCAGGGCCCTGCACGAGCGGGCCGCCGTCGAGGCCGAGGGCCAGGGCAAGAAGCTCGCCCAGTTCATCGAGGCGCTACCGCCCCCCGCGGCCGGGGCCCCGGCCCACGCCGGCTTCGCCCGCCTCCGCGGGAGGCTGCCCCACCCGGCCGACGGGCCCATCGAGGTCGGGTTCGGGCGGGTGGTGAACCCGCGCTTCAACACCGTCACCGTGCAGAAGGGGATCGACATCGGCGCCCGCCCCGGCGAACCGGTGCGCGCGGTGGCCCCGGGCCGGGTGGCCCACGCCGGCTGGTTCCGCGGCTACGGCAATCTCGTGATCGTGGACCACGGCGAGGGCTTCCACACCCTGGTGGCCCACCTCGCCTCCATGAGCACGGCCATGGGGGAGGAGGTGGGGGCCGGCAGCCTGCTCGGGACGGTGGGCGACACCGGCTCGCTCAAGGGGTCCTACCTCTACTTCGAGATCCGCGAGAAGGGAAAGCCGGTCGATCCGGTGGCGTGGCTCGCTCCCTGATCATGATGTCGCTGCCGGCACGGATGGATCCGGCGGCACCGCCGCCGGCGGGCCCCAA
>DASRTO010000143.1:0-6327 GCA_035655915.1 Anaeromyxobacteraceae bacterium | reverse complement strand
CCAGCCGGCCCGCGAGCCGGGCCGCGGCTTCTGAAGAGGTCGGCGGGCCGGGTCCTATGACGCCACGGCCACTAGCCGGGCGCCGCGATCGCCGACCACGCGACTGCGGTGTCCTTTGCCCGTCGTGTCCTCGAGGAGCATGATGCTTCCAGGCTCCACGCGGTGCACCGCGCCGTCGCCCGCCTGGAACTCCATCTCTCCGGCGAGGCAGAAGATCCAGAGTCGCCTGGGGGTCGGGTGCCAGTCGCCCACCCAGCCGGGTGGCAGGTCTAGGAACCTCCACCCCGCCGCGGCCTGGACCGAGGAGACCTCCATCGGGGGTGCTGGCGGAGCAAAATCGGTGGCCGCAAGGGCCAACTCCTGGCGCTCCATGTGAGACTCGCCTGCGCCGTCCACGTGGAGCCGAACGAAGGTGACGTTGCCCATGGCCGTCCTCCTCCCACTGTGTCTGGCAAACGGTCCCAGTGTGCCCACCTAACGGCCCGTCCGGCGGGAAGCACGGCACCTCGCCCCGGCGTCCCCGGCGCCGGCTCGAGCCCGCGCCACGCGGACTCACGGACCGAGACGGACCCGCTGCAAGCTGCTTGACGCGTCACGTCAGACTCGGCATCCTGTGTTGATTCTCGAATCAACCAGAGGAGCGCGCCATGGCCCAGGGATCCAAGACCGCATCGCTCCCGCCCGGAGGCGGGTACCTCCTCGCGCCGGTGGGCTCGGAGCGAATCTTCACGCCGGAGGAGTTCACCGAGGAGCAGCGGGAGTTCTACCGGACTGCCCGCAAGTTCGCGGTGGAGCGCGTGGCCCAGAACGCCAGGCGCATCGAGGACAAGGACTTCGCCCTCGACCGCCAGCTCATCCGCGAGGCCGGGGAGCTGGGGTTCCTGGGCATCGACGTGCCCGAGGCCTACGGGGGCCTGGACGAGTCCAAGACCACCAGCGCCCTGGTGGCTGACGCCATGACCGTGCTCGGCTCCTGGTCGGTGATCTACGGCGCCCAGGTGGGCATCGGCACCCTCCCCATCGTCTACTTCGGCACCGAGGCCCAGAAGCAGAAGTACCTGCCCAGGCTGGTCTCCGGCGAGTGGGTGGCGGCTTACGCCCTCTCCGAAGCCTCCTCCGGCTCCGACGCCATGGCCGCCCGAACCAAGGCGGTGCGCTCCCCGGACGGCAAGCACTGGATCCTGAACGGATCGAAGCAGTGGATCTCCAACGCCGGCTTCGCCGACGTCTTCATCGTCTTCGCCAAGGTGGACGGCCAGCACTTCAGCGCCTTCATCGTGGAGCGGGGTACCCCCGGCTTCAGCATCGGCGCCGAGGAGCACAAGATGGGGATCCGCGGCAGCTCCACCTGCGCCTTGATCTTCGAGGACGCCCGCATCCCCGCCGAGAACCTGCTCGGCGAGCTGGGCAAGGGGCACCGCATCGCCTTCAACATCTTGAACATCGGCCGCTGGAAGCTGGGCGTCACCTGCGTCACCGGCTGCCGCAACGTGACCGGGCTGGCCATCGCCTACGCCAGGGAGCGCAAGGCCTTCGGCAAGCCCATCGCCGACTTCGGCCTCATCCGCGACAAGATCGCCCGCATGGTGGCCCAGACCTACGCCGGCGAGGCCATGAGCTACCGCGCCACCGGCCTGGTGGACCGGCGGGTGGCCGCCTCGGCGGCGCCGCGCGGCACCGCCGCCCACGACGCCGACGTCATCGCGGCGGTGGAGGAGTACGCGGTGGAGGCCTCCATCCTCAAGGTGTGGGGCTCGGAGGCCCTGTTCCAGACGGCCGACGAGGCGCTCCAGATCCACGGCGGGTACGGCTTCGTCGAGGAATACGACGTGGAGCGGGTCTTCCGCGACAACCGCGTCAACCGCATCTTCGAGGGCACCAACGAGATCAACCGCATGCTCATCCCCGGCACGCTGCTGAAGCGCGCCGCCAAGGGGCAGTTCCCGCTCTTCGAGCTGGCGAAGCTGGCCGGCTCGCTCATGGACACCGCCGACCTGCCCCGCCGCGACCAGGGGGAGCCCTTCGCCCGCGAGAAGAGGCTGGCGCAGCTCACCAAGGGGCTCTTCGGCGCCGCGGCCATGGCCGGGGTGGACGCCTTCGGGCCGGAGATCGGCGAGCACCAGGAGCTGCTGGCGGCGCTGGCCGACGTGGCCAGCGAGGCCTTCGCCATCGACAGCGCCGTCTGCCGCGCCCTGCAGGCGGGGAAGGCCGACCCCGTGGTCGAGGCCTGCGTCAAGCTCTACGCCCACGAGGCGCACGAGCGGGCCTGGCTCCGGGCCAAGCGGGCGGTGGAGTCGGCGGTCCGCGATCCGGGCAAGGCTCGGGCCAAGCTGGAGCAGCTGCACAAGCTGGTGGACGAGGACCCGGGCGATCCGGTGGCCTGGCGCGAGACCATCGCCGCCGCGGCCCTCGATGCCGGCAAGTACCCCATCGCCTTCGCGTAGGGGATTCGGCGGCCGTACCCCGCCGGGACCCGGGGGCCACCGGTGCGGCCCGAGGTCCGGCGGCGCCGCCGCCGCGGGGGCGGGCGTGGTATGACCAATCCGCCATGACCTTCGCCTTCGTGCTGGTGAAGTGCGAGCCCGGCCGCCTCGAGGAGGTGGCCAACGCCATCATGGAGATCGACGGGGTCTCCGAGGTCCACTCCATCACCGGTCCCTTCGACCTGCTGGTGAAGCTCTACGCGCCGAGCTACCAGGACTTCGGCGACCTCATCCCCGACCAGCTCCAGAAGGTGAAGGGCATCCGCGACACCGAGACCCTGCTCGCCTTCCGGGCATTCAAGGCCGGGGGGTAGCCTTCACGCGAAGGCGTCGATCCCGGTGGCCGCCTTCCCGAGGGCCAGGGTGTGGATGTCGTGGGTGCCCTCGTAGGTGTAGACCGCCTCCATGTTCAGCATGTGGCGGATGACCGGGTAGTCGTCCACCACCCCGTTGGCGCCCAGGATCTCTCGGGCCACCCGGGCGGCGTCGCGGGCCATGCGCACGTTGGCGCGCTTGCCCATGGAGACGTGGAGGTGGCTGGCCCGCCCCTCGTCCTCCAGCTCGCCCAGCCGCAGCGCCAGGAGCTGCCCCTTCACGATCCCCTCCCATATCTCCACCAGCTTGGCCTGGGTGAGCTGGAAGGCGCCGATGGGCTTCCCGAACTGGATCCGCTCCACCGAGTAGCGCCGGGCGGCCTCGAAGCAGGCGATGGCGGAGCCCACCGCCCCCCAGGCGATGCCGAAGCGGGCCTTGTTGAGACACATGAGCGGCCCCCGCAGGCCGATCCCCTCGGTGCCGGGCAGGGCGTTCTCGGCGGGCACCCGCACCCCGTCGAGGTGCAGCTCGGCGGTGGCCGAGGCGCGCAGCGAGAACTTCCCCTCCACCTCGCGGGCGGTGAAGCCGGGCCTGCCCTTCTCCACCAGGAAGCCGCGGATGGAACGGGCGTCGCCGCCGTCTACCTTGGCCCACACCACCGCCACGTCGGCCAACGCGCCGTTGGTGATCCAGGCCTTGCTGCCGGAGAGGACGAAGTCCTTCCCCTCGCGCCGGGCCACGGTGCGCATGCCGCCAGGGTCGGAGCCGAAGTCGGGCTCGGTGAGGCCGAAGCAGCCGACCGCCTCGCCGCGGGCCAGGAGCGGCAGCCAGCGCTCCTTCTGGGCCTCGGAGCCGAAGGTGTGGATGGGGTACATCACCAGCGCCCCCTGCACCGAGGCGAAGCTGCGCAATCCGGAGTCGCCGCGCTCCAGCTCCAGCATGCAGGCGCCGTAGGCCAGGCTGGAGAGCCCGGCGCAGCCATACCCCCGCAGGTTCATGCCGAAGACGCCCAGGGCGCCCAGCTCCGGCACCAGCTCCAGCGGGAAGGTGCCGGCCCGGTGGTGCTGCCGCACCAGCGGCAGGAAGCGCTGGTCCACGAAGCGGGCCACGCTGCGGCGCGCCAGCCGGGCCTCCTCGGGGAGGCGCGACTCGACGTCGAAGAGGTCGACGGAAGCCAGGTCGGGAGCGGTCATGGCGGGAGGGTGCCGGGATCGGCGGGGCGGCGTCAAGGGTGGCCTTCCGCGCGCGGCCGTGGTCGTCAGCGCGCTCCGCCGTAGTCGCGCCGGTAGAGGCGCACCACCGCGATGAGGAAGGCCACCGCCAGCGGCCCGAGCAGGAGCCCCACCGGGCCGAAGGCGGCCATCCCGCCGATGAAGGCGAAGAAGATCACCACCGGGTGGATGGCCAGGCCGCGGCGCATGAGCAGCGGCTTCACCACGTTGTCGATGGTGGCCACCACCCCCACCGCCCAGGCCGCCAGGAAGATGCCGGCCACCAGGTGGCCCGTGGCGATCTTGAGCACCGCCAGGGCCACCACCAGCAGGGTGGCGAGGCCGATGGGCGCCAGCGCCACCACGAAGGTGACGACGCCGAAGAAGAGGGCGTTGGGGACGCCCGCCACCAGGTATCCCAGGAGCGCCAGGGCCGCCTGGGCGCCGGCGGTGGCGACGGTGGAGGCCAGCACCGCCACCGTGACGCGCCGGAAGTCCTCGAAGAGCTCGGCGGCCTGGCCGGGCTTGAGCGGGATCGCCTCCTTGATCCACTGGACCAGGCCGTCCCCGTCCACCAGCAGGAAGAAGAAGGCCACCAGGAACAGCACCGTCTGCAGCAGCGCCGTGCCGGTGGCGGAGAGCACGCTGCCGATGGCGGCGGCCGCCCGCGCGCCCTCCTGCTCCAGGAGCGCCTGGACCTCCTGCGCCCCTTGCGGGAGCCCGGCCAGCAGCTGGGCCGCGGGGTCGTGCAGGAACTGGGGCAGGGAGGCGACCAGCCCCTCGAGCCCCCCGCTCTGCAGCGCGTCGCGCGCCCAGCGCAGCCCCTGGCCCACCTGCCCCACCAGCATGGCGGTCAGCGTCGCCACCGGCCCCACCACCGCCAGCAGCAGGACCAGGGTCACCAGCCCGGCGGCCAGCGGGCGCCGGCCGCGCAGCAGGCGCGCCAGCCGCTCCGAGAACGGGTACAGCGCGGCGGCGAAGACCGCCGCCACGAACAGCGCGCTGGCGAAGGGGCGCACCATGAGCACGGTGAGCAGGAGCGCCAGCACCACCATGACGGCGTGGACCAGGCGGGCGGTGCGGGGTGCGGCCATCGTCCCTCCCTCAGAGGTTCAGGTGGACGCGGGCCGGCGGCACGCCGGCGCCGGCCAGCACCGCCCGGACGTCGTCCACCATGGTGTGCATGCCGGAGACGAAGGCCACCGAGTCGCCCGGCGACGATCCGCCGAAGGCGAGGGTGCGAGCCACCTCCTGCACGTAGCCGCGCACGCCCCGCCAGGCGTCGTCCTCGCGCGAGGGGCAGAGCACCACCCGCACCCCGCCGCGCTCCCAGGCTGGATGCTCGCGGCGATAGGCGAAGTCGGCCCCGTGCCGCTGCCCGTAGAAGAGGGTGACGCGGCCGAAGCGCTCGCGGCGCCCGAGGATGTGCTGCACCAGGGAGCGGATGGGGGCGATGCCGGAGCCGGCGGCGAAGAGGAGCACGTCCCGGCCCTCGGCCTCGGCGACCGGAAACCCCTTGCCGAAGGGCGCGGTCAGCTCCAGGTCCCGGCCCGGAGCCGCCGCGGCCACGGCCGCGTCGGCGATGCGTCCGCCGCGCTTCAGGAGGAGGTCGGCCCGCCGGTCGGCGGCGGGCCCGCTGGAGAGCGCGAGGTACCCCTCCCCGGCCCGGGTGCGGATCTTCACCACCTGGCCCGGGAGCCGGTGCTCCCCCGCCAGCACCCCGAGGTCCACGCGCACGGCCCGCAGCGCCGCGGTCTCGTCCCAGGCGTCGAGCACCGGAACGCGGTGGTACTGGCGGGGCCCGGTCACGCAGGGGAAGCTACCATCAATCCCGCCGGGAAGCCGCCGGCTCCCGGTGACCTGGAGCGCGGGCGACGCCGCGGCCGGCAGGCCCGGCGTTCGGGGCGGAAGCGGGCGTCCTCAGGGCGTGTAGGCGCCGCCCATCGACGCACACGCGGCGCCGGCCGTCGTCGTGGGTCGGGGAGGAGAAGTAGCGGGCCGACGCGCCGGCGCCGGTCACCCTGCAGGTGCCGACGAGGTTGGCGGTGGAGTCAACGCCCCTCTAGAGCCGGGCGGCGGGTCAGCTCGGCGAGGAGCGTCTCGGCGGTCCTGGCCTCCATGGAGCCAGGCTGCCGCTCCCGAACCGCCTTCAGGGCCTCGATCCCGAGGCGGCGGTAGCGCGCTCGCCGCGGCGTCGCCTCCGCCATGGCCAGCCGATAGTAGTCGACCGCCAGGAAGAACCGGACCTCGCCGGCCCGCTGGTCGTCGGGGTAGCGCCGCAGGAACCGCTCCTCCTCCTCGGCCGCCCGCGCGACCGC
>DASRTO010000142.1:0-5381 GCA_035655915.1 Anaeromyxobacteraceae bacterium | reverse complement strand
TGGCGGTAGTCGAGCCCCACCGCCTCGAAGGCCAGGCGGCACAGGTCGCGGACCGTGTGCGGCACCCCGGTGCCGACGACGCATTCGACCGCTTCGGGCTGCTGCAGCATGAGCCACATGGCCTCCACGTGATCGCCGGCGAAGCCCCAGTCGCGCGTCACGTCCAGATCGCCCAGCACCAGCTCGCGCTGGCGCCCGGCCTGGATGGCCTTCGCGGCGTGACACACCTTGGAAGTCACGAAGCGCTGCGGCCGCCGCGGGGACTCGTGATTGTAGAGGATACCGGCGCAGGCGAAGAGCCGATGGTGCTGGCGGTACATCCCGACGAGGTGGTGCGCCAGCGCCTTGGCGGCGGCGTAGGGGTTGGCCGGGGCGATGGGGGTCTCCTCGTCCTGCGGCGAGCTGCGGGCCAGCCCGAAGATCTCGGCGGTGGACGCCTGGAAGAGGCGCGCCGGCCGGCCGCTCCCGCGCACCGCCTCGAGCAGGTGGACGACCGGCCAGACGTTGGCGCGGACGCTTCCGGCCGGGTCCTCCCAGGACTGGGGCACGAACGAGTGGGCCGCCAGGTTGTAGATCTCGTCGGGGCGGAGGTCGGCCACCGCGCGCTGCACCGCGCCGCCGTCCAGCAGATCCACCTCCACCAGGCGGACGCCCAGGCCCCGCAGGTCGTCCCCGGCCGGGCCGCCCAGCGCCGCGGGGCGGTCGCAGCCGGTCACCTGGTACCCCTTGGCGAGGAGCAGCCGCGACAGGTAGTACCCGTCCTGCCCTCCCACCCCGGTGACGAACGCTCGCTTCACGGCTGGCAAGGCCCGGAGTATATAGCGGGTCTGCCCGCCGGCCATGGCGGTCGGCCGGCGACGCCAGCGCGTAGAGAGGGGAGTCCTCGTTGAAGAAGGCCCTCATCACCGGCATCACCGGCCAGGACGGCAGCTACCTGGCCGAGCTCCTGCTCGAGAAGGGGTACCAGGTCCACGGGGTGGTCCGCCGCTCCTCCAGCTTCAACCGGCAGCGCATCGACCATCTGTACGTCGACCCCCACGCCCCGGACGCCCGCTTCTTCCTGCACTACGGCGACCTCAACGACGCCTCCTCGCTCAACCTGCTCCTGAAGCGCATCCGGCCCGACGAGATCTACAACCTGGGCGCCCAGAGCCATGTGCGGGTCTCCTTCGACATGCCGGAGTACACCGCCGAGGTGACCGGCCTGGGGCTGACGCGCCTGCTGGAGGCCGTGCGCGAGCTGGGGCTCTCCCCCCGCATCTACCAGGCCTCCTCCTCGGAGATGTTCGGCTCCTCCCCGCCGCCGCAGGCGGAGGGCACCCCCTTCCACCCGCGCAGCCCCTACGGCGTCGCCAAGGCCTTCGCCTACTGGACGGCGGTCAACTACCGGGAGGCGCACCGCCTCTACGTCGTCAACGGCATCCTCTTCAACCACGAGTCGCCGCGGAGGGGCGAGAACTTCGTCACCCGCAAGGTGACGCTGGGCGCGGCCCGCATCAAGCGAGGGCTGCAGCACAAGGTCTACCTAGGGAACCTGGAGGCCCGGCGCGACTGGGGCTACGCCAAGGACTTCGTCGAGGCCATGTGGCTCATGCTGCAGCAGCCCGAGCCCGACGACTACGTGGTGGCCACCGGCGAGAGCCACTCGGTGCGCGAGCTGTGCCAGGAGGCCTTCGGCCTGGTGGGGCTCGACTACCAGCGCCACGTCGAGATCGACCCGCGCTTCTACCGGCCCTCCGAGGTGGACGACCTGCGCGGCGACGCCTCCAAGGCGCGGAAGGTCCTCGGCTGGAAGCCGCGCACCAGCTTCAAGGAGCTGGTCCGCCTCATGGTGGAGTCCGACCTCCGGCTGGCGGAGCGGGAGGCCCGCCTGGGGACGAGCCCGCGGCTCGACTGATGGCCGTGGCACCACGCGTTGATCCGGCGGCTGCGCCGCCAGCGGGGGACGAGCCCCCGCCCTACCGCGGCGAGGACGCGGGGCGAGGCGCCCGGCGCGCCTGCCAGTCGGCGATGGCCTGGCGGATGCGCGGCACCGCCTCGCGCGCCGCGGCGATGCCGGCCTCCATGCAGCGCTTCTTCTGGGAGAAGTCGAGCATGGCCACGTCCCCCACCTTGGGCTGGACCAGGACGTCGGCGTCCTTCTTGGAGTGCTCCACGTTGAGGGCGAACATGATGTTGGCGGCCTGCAGCATCACGTCCACCAGGTTGGTGATCTTGGTGTTGCCGAGGTTCTCGCTGATGTCCACCGCCACCACCACGTCGGCCCCCTTCTGCCTGGCCACCGAGATGGGGATGTTGTCCACCACCCCGCCGTCCACCAGCAGCTTTCCCATGTGCGTCACCGGCTGGAAGACGCCAGGGATGGCGCTGGAGGCGCGCACCGCCCGCGCCACCGAGCCCCTGTCCAGCACCACCTTCGCCCCCCAATTGAGGTCGGTGGCCACCGCCGCGAAGGGGAGCTTCAGTTCCTCGATGTTTTGCGCCTTGACGTGGCTCCGCACGAAGGCCTCGAGCTTCTCTCCCCGGGCCAGGCCCATCCCCAGCATCGCCGTGAGCAGGCCGTAGTCGAGCAGGTCGTCCTTCTCCAGCTGGAAGGCGGTCCACTCCAGCTCGAAGCTGTTCTGGTCAGCGGCCCAGATGGCGCCGATGAGGCTGCCGACGCTGGTGCCCACCACCAGGTCCACCGGGATCTTCTCCTGCTCCAGCACCCGGACGACGCCCACGTGGGCGAAGCCGCGGGCGGCCCCGCCGCCCAGCACCAGCGCCACCTTGGGGCGCGGCGGCTCTGGAGGCGGGCCGGCCGGCACCGGGGCGCCGGCGCAGGCGAGGAGGGCGAGGCTCGAGAGCGCCGCCGTCCAGCCGGCCCGGGCCGGGCGTCGCGGCCAGGCGGGCCCGGGGCCGCGGGCGTGGTCGATGGCTTCGGTCATGGTCGTCCTCCGAGGTGCAGCATACCTCCCGCCCCAGCGCGGAAAGGGCCAAAAAATTGACCGCTTGGGCACGATATCGCATCGTCGCGGGACAATGCCCGTCATCGACTCCATGGAGCTGGCACAGGTCCTCGCCGAGGCCGAGGACATCGCGCGCAACGTGAACCAGCGGCTCACCAGCGCCCACCAGCTGCTGGCGTTCTTCACGGTGCCCAACCGGGCCGAGGTGCTGCTCAAGGAACGGGGCGTGGACGAGGACCGCGTCCTGCTGGCCATGACCGGCGCGCCCGAGGAGCCGGAGGGCGTCGAGCGCGATCTGCGCGACCGGGCCCGGGACGTGGCCGAGGGGCTGGGCGCCGAGGAGACCGACTGCCTGCACCTGCTCATCGCCATGAGCCGGGTGCGCACCGCGGCCGCCCACGGGCTGCTCCAGGCCTGCGGGGTGCCGCTCTCCACCCTGCGCAACGTGGCCCTCTCCTACTTCACGGCGGTGATGCCGCGCCGGCTGCAGCGGGTGCAGCCGGTGAAGGCCGGGGTGGCCCCTGCCGGTCCGGGCCCGCGCCGCGGCCCGGCGCCGGCGGCGCGCGACCTGGAGGAGATCGATCGCGCCCTGGATCTCGCCGAGGACCTCGAGGACGAGGAGGACCCGGTCGCGGAGGGCACCGGCCAGCAGCCCTCTCCCTGTGGGAGAGGGCACGCGGACGCCCCGGTCGCCGCGGCGGGTGAGGGCGCTCGCCCGTCCGCGCCGGTCGCGGCGGCGCGGCGCTCCCCCCTGGCCCTCGACCCGGCCGCCTTCCCCTGGCTGGCCCAGCTCGGCCGCAACCTCACCGAGCTGGCCGCCGCGGCCAAGCTCGACCCGCTGGTGGGACGCGAGCGCGAGGTGGAGGAGACGCTGGACGTGCTCGGCAGGCGGCGGGCCAACAACCCGCTGCTGGTGGGCGAGCCGGGCGTCGGCAAGACGGCCATCGCCGAGGGAGTGGCGCAGCGCCTCCTGGCCCAGCGCGGCGGGGACCGCATCCTGGTGGAGATCGACATGGCCAGCGTGCTCGCCGGGACGCAGCTGCGCGGCTCCTTCTCCGAGAAGATGAACGGCATCAAGGAGGAGGTGCGCCGCGCCGCCGGGCGGGTGGTGGTCTTCATCGACGAGATCCACACCATCGTCGGCGCCGGCTCCACCGGCGAGGGGCCGCAGGACGCCTCCAACGAGCTCAAGGCGGCGCTGGCCCGCGGTGAGTTCCCCTGCATCGGCGCCACCACCCACGACGAGTTCCGCAAGCACATCGAGAAGGACGCGGCCCTGGAGCGCCGCTTCACCCCGGTGCTGGTGCGCGAGCCGTCGGTGGCCGACACCCTGCGCATCCTGGAGGGGCTCCTGCCCCGCTACCAGCAGCACCACGCCGTGCGCTACGCCCCGGCGGCGCTGGAGGCGGCGGCCTCGCTCTCGGCCCGCTACATCCGCGACCGCTTCCTGCCCGACAAGGCGGTGGCGGTGGTGGACCTGGCCGGCTCCCGGGCCCGCCGCGAGGGGGCGCGCGAGGTGGGAGAGGAGGAGGTGGCCCGGGTGGTGGCCCAGATGGCCGGCATCCCCGAGTCGCGGCTCGTGGCCACCGACCGCGAGCGCCTGCTCTCGCTGGAGGCGCGCCTCGCCGAGCGCATCGTCGGCCACCCGGAGGCGGTCCGCCGGGTGGCGGCGGTGCTGCGCCGCAACTACGCCGGCTTCGCCTCGCGGCGCCCCATGGGGAGCTTCCTCTTCCTCGGCCCCACCGGGGTGGGCAAGACCGAGCTGGCCCGCGCCCTGGCCGAGGCCCTCTTCGGCAGCTGCGAGGCCATGGTGCGGCTCGACATGAGCGAGTGCGCCGAGCCCACCGGGGTGGCGCGCCTCATGGGGGCCGCCCCCGGCTACGTGGGCTACGGCGAGGGCGCGCAGCTCGCCGATGCCGTGCGCCGCCGGCCGGCCAGCGCGGTGGTGCTGGACGAGATCGACAAGGCTCACCGGGACGTGCAGATGCTGCTGCTTCAAGTCCTGGAGGAGGGGCGCCTCACCGACGGCCGCGGCCGGCAGGTGGACTTCTCGGGCACGGTGGTGGTGCTCACCTCCAACCTGGGCGGCGCCGAGGCCACCCGCCCCGCCTCGGGGGTGGTGGGCTTCGGGGCGTCCTCGGGCGGCCCGGCCCCGCAGGACCGGGTGCTCTCGGCGGCCCGGGCGGCGCTGCCGCCGGAGCTGTGGAACCGCCTCGACGAGCGCATCGTCTTCCCGCCGCTCGGGCGCGGCGAGGTGGCCCGAGTGGCGGCGCTCCTGCTCGCCGAGTCCTCGGCCCGGCTGGAGGCCGAGCGCAAGATCCGCTTCCGCGCCGGCGACGACGTGGTGGACTTCCTGCTCGACCGCGGCGGCTGGGAGCCCTCTCTGGGGGCCCGCCCCATGCGCGGCGCGGTGCAGCGCCTCCTGGAGGGGCC
>DASRTO010000141.1:0-4521 GCA_035655915.1 Anaeromyxobacteraceae bacterium | reverse complement strand
GTACTTGTCGGCGTCGCCGCTCTCGGCCTCCATCACCAGCGGCAGCACCGCCGCCGTCCCCAGCCGGCGCGCCAGCCAGACGAGGGCCCGGATGCGCGAGGAGGGGCGGTTCGGGGGGATGGCGGCCCCCGCCTTCTGGAGCTTGCGCTCCCAGATCTCGGCATGGCGGCGTTCTCCCTCGGCCAGCTCGCGGAAGCTCCTGGCCCGCTCCGGGTCGCGCTCCAGCGAGGCCAGCCCGTCGTACAGGGCGGCGCCGTCCCGCTCGTCGAGGAGGTTCTGCATCCACAGGTCGGTCCGGGGTTCCATGGCCCGGAATCTAGCAGCATCGCTTCCGGGCCGCCCCTGCGCCGCCGCGGTGCGGCCGCTCGCCACCCGGGGCGAATTCGTCTATGAATACGGGTCCCCGGAGCCCCCGTGCAGGTCCTCCACACCCGAGACGCCGATTTCGCCGAGCGCTGGGCGCGCCTGTGCGCCCGCGGCTCGGACGAGGACGAGGCCCCGGTGCGCGAGGTCGCGGCCCGGATCGTGGCCGACGTGCGGGCCCGCGGCGACGAGGCCCTGCTCGAGCACACCCGGCGCCTCGACGGCTGGTCGCCGGCGGGGGCGGCGGACCTCGTGGCCGGGCCGGTCGACCTGCGCGCCGCCTGGCGTTCCCTCCCGGCGCCGGCGCGGAGCGCGCTCGCGCTCGCGGCCCGGCGCATCGAGGCCTTCCACCGGCGCGAGACCGACTCGGTGGTGCCGGCCTTCCGCGACTCCCTGGGGGCGCGCCTGGCCCAGGTGTCGCGCCCGCTCTCGCGCGTCGGCCTCTACGTCCCCGGCGGCACGGCCCGCTACCCGTCAACCGTCCTCATGACCGCCATCCCCGCCAAGGTGGCGGGCGTGGAAGAGGTCGTGGCCTGCTCGCCGGCCGACCGCGCCACCGGCGCGGTGGACGCCTGGACCCTGGCGGCCTGCCACGCCGCCGGCGTCTCCCGCCTCTACAAGGTGGGCGGGGCCCAGGCGGTGGCGGCGCTGGCCTTCGGGACCGCCACCGTGCCGGCGGTGGACAAGATCTGCGGCCCGGGCAACGCCTGGGTGGCCGCCGCCAAGCGCCTGGTCTACGGTCGGGTGGACATCGACATGATCGCCGGCCCCTCCGAGGTGCTGGTGGTGGCCGACGCCGCGGCCAGCCCGGCCGAGGCCGCCGCCGACCTCATCGCCCAGGCCGAGCACGATCCCCGGGCGGTGGCGGTGCTGGTGGCCTCCACGGAGGAAGTGGCCCGCCGCGCCCTCTCCGAGGTCGAGCGCCAGCTCCAAGACCTCCCCCGCACCGGCATCGCCCGCCGTTCGCTCGAGGAGCGGGGGGCGGCGGTGGTGGCCCGGGACGTGGCCGAGGCGGTGCGCCTCGCCGACGAGTTCGCCCCCGAGCACCTGGTGATGCTGGTCCGGGACGCCGGCCGCTGGGTGCCGCACCTCTCCCGCGCCGGAGCGGTCTTCCTGGGCAGCTCCACCCCCGAGGCCGCGGGCGACTACCTGGCCGGTCCGAGCCACGTCCTGCCCACCGCCGGCACGGCCCGCTTCGCCTCGCCGCTCTCGGTGGCCACCTTCCGGCGGCGCATGAGCGTCTTGGAGCTGCCGGCCCGGGCGCTCAGGCGCCTGGCCCCGGCCATCGAGGCCCTCAGCGCCGCCGAGGGGCTCGAGGGGCACGCCCGCGCCGTGCGGGTGCGGGTGGGCGCCGCGGCGGACCGGGAAGGGCGCGCCCGGGCCGGACCGCGCCGCGCCGCCAGGTCGGGCCGGCGCCCCTCCGGCCGCGGGCGGCGGGGCGGGAGGGCGCGGCCGTGAGCTGGCGCGAATTCCTGCGCGAGTCGCTGGCCTCGCTCGAGGTCTACCGTACCCACGACTACGAGCCCGGGCTCACGCGTCTCGACGCCAACGAGTCGCCCTTCCCGCTGGACAAGGCCGACCTCGACACCTTCGCCCGCGAGCTCTCCCGCGTCGCCATCCACCGCTACCCCGACGTATCCGGGAAGCCCTTGCGGCAGAGCTTCGCGCGCCGCTTCCGCGTCTCCCCGGACCAGGTGCTGGTGGGGAACGGCTCCGACGAGACCATCTCGGTGCTGGTGACCGCCCTGGCCGAGGGCCGGCGCGGCCGGGGGAAGGTGCTCTTCCCGGTCCCCACCTTCGGGAGCTACGAGTCCATCGCGCTGGGCCGCGGGGCCGAGCCGGTGAAGGTCCCGCTGCGCGACGACTGGACCCTCGACGAGGCGGCGGCGGGGGAGGCCATCCGGCGCGAGCAGCCGGCGGTCTGCTTCTTCGCCACCCCCAACAACCCCACCGGCAATCGCTTCGACGCGATGGCGCTGGAGCGGCTGGCCCGGCAGGCGCCGGGGGCCTTCGTGGCGGACGAGGCCTACGCCGACTTCGCCGGCCAGACCATGATCCCCTTCGTGGGGGAGATCGAGGGCTTCTGCGTCATGCGCTCGCTCTCCAAGATCGGTCTGGCGGCGCTCCGGGTAGGCGCGCTCATCGGTCCGGCGGACCTCATCGCCCAGCTCGACAAGGTCCGACTTCCCTACAACGTGAACGCCGTCTCCATGGCCCTCGCCTGCGCCGTCCTGGAGAACCCGGAGCGGCTGGAGGAGCGGGTGCGCAAGGTGGCGGCGGCTCGCCGCGAGCTGGTCCAGGGCCTCTCCGGCGTTCCCGGCCTGGTGGTCTACCCCAGCGAGGCCAACTTCGTGCTGGTGCGCACCCCCATCGACGGGCAGCGCGCCTGGCAGCGATTGTTGGAGAAGGGGGTGCTGGTGCGGAACCTGTCCCGCCCCGGCCCGCTCAAGAACTGCCTGCGGGTGACCGCCGGCACGCCCGAGGAGAACCAGCGATGCGTCGAGGCGATGCGCGCCGCCCTCGCCTGAAGGCGCGGTCGGGCCGGGTGGCGCGGGCCACCCGTGAGACCCGGGTCCAGGTGGCGGTGAGCCTGGAGGGCGGCCCGGCCCGCATCTCGACCGGCGTTCCCTTCTTCGACCACATGCTGGAGCAGCTCTCCCGCCACGGCGGCCTGGGGCTCACGGTGCGGGCCAGGGGCGACCTCCAGGTGGACGCCCACCACACCGTGGAGGACGTGGGCATCGGCCTGGGCGAGGCGCTCCGCCAGGCGGTGGGGGACAAGCAGGGCATCGCCCGCTACGGATGGGCGCTGGTGCCCCTCGACGAGGCGCTGGTGGAGGCGGTGGTGGACCTCTCCGGGCGGCCCCACCTCACCTGGAACGCCCGCCTTCCCTCCGGCAAGAAGTTCATCGGTGCCTTCGACGTGGACCTGACCCAGGACTTCTTCCAGGCCCTGGTGAACCACGGGCGGCTCACCCTGCACGTGAACGCCCGCTACGGCCGCAACCTCCACCACCTGGTGGAGGCCACCTTCAAGGCGGTGGCCCGGGCGATCCGGGCCGCGGTGGCGTGGGAGGGCGAGGGGCTGCCCTCCACCAAGGGGACCTTGTGACCGCCCGCCCCATCGCCCTCGTCGACTACGGCGCCGGCAACCTGCGCTCGGTGGAGAACGCCCTCCGGGCGGTGGGGGCGAGGGTGGAGGTGACCCACCGGCCGGAGGCGGTGCGCGCGGCCGAGCGCATCGTGGTGCCGGGACAGGGCTCCATGCCCGCCTGCGCCCAGGCCATGCGCCAGAGCGGCGTCGCCGCCGCCTTGACCGAGGCGGTGGCCCGCGGCGCCAGGGTGCTCGGCATCTGCGTGGGGCTGCAGATCCTCTTCGAGGAAGGCGAGGAGGGGGATGGGTCGCAGGGGCTCGGGCTCGTGCCGGGCAAGGTGACCCGGCTCCCCGCCGGCGTGAAGCTCCCCCACATCGGCTGGTCGCCGGTGCGGGCGGCGGGGATGCCCCACCCGCTCTTCGCCCCCCTGGACGGCCAGTACGTCTACTTCGCCCACTCCTATGCTGGCCCGGCCGATGTGCCCGGGGTGCAGCTCCTGGCGGTGCACGGGCGCCCCTACTGCGCCGCCCTGGCGGTGGGGAACCTGTTCGCGGTCCAGTTCCACCCGGAGAAGAGCCAGCGGGTGGGGCTGGAGTTCCTGGATCGCTTCGTGAGGCTCTAGATGCTGGTCATCCCGGCCATCGACCTCATGGGGGGCGAGGTGGTCCGGCTCCAGAAGGGCGACTTCGCCACCAAGGTGGTCTACTCGCGGCGCCCGGCCGAGGTGGCCGCCGCCTTCCGCGCCGCTGGGGCGCGCCGGCTCCACGTGGTGGACCTCGACGGCGCGCGCGCCGGGCGGCCGGTCAACCTCGACTCGGTGCGAGCCATCGCCGCCGAGGGGGTGGAGATCGAGGTGGGCGGGGGCCTGCGGAGCCTGCCGGACATCGAGAAGGTCCTGGCGCTCGGGGCCCGCTACGTGGTCCTCGGGACCGCCGCGGTGGAGCGGCTCGACCTGGTGCGCGCCGCCTGCCAGAAGTTCCCAGGCCGGGTGGTGGCGGGCATCGACGCCAAGAGGGGCGAGGTGGCCATCGCCGGCTGGGAGCAGGGCACGGGCCTCCCGGCG
>DASRTO010000140.1:0-5726 GCA_035655915.1 Anaeromyxobacteraceae bacterium | reverse complement strand
CGCGACATGGCCACCGCGTGCAGGCCCAGCTCCAGGAACTCGGCCACCGAGGCGGGGTGCAGCACCGGCATCCCGGCGTGGACGAAGTAGTACTCCTGGGCGTACGGCATGGTGGAGCTCTTGGCCTCGTGGTCCTCGCCGGAGAGGACCACCACCGCGCCGTGGCGGCTGGTGCCGGCGTAATTGCCGTGCCGGACGGCGTCGCCGGCGCGGTCCAGGCCCGGGCCCTTCCCGTACCAGAGCCCGACCACCCCGTCGTACCGCGAGTGCGGGTAGCGCTCCAGCATCTGGGTGCCCATGAGCGCGGTGGCGGCCATCTCCTCGTTCTGGGCCGGACGGTGGACGATGCCCCACTCCCGGTGCAGCGGGCGGGTACGGGCCAGGGCCAGGTCGTAGCCCCCGAGCGGGGAGCCGGGGTAGCCGGTGACGAAGGTCCCGGTGCGGAGGCCGGCTGCCCGGTCGCGGCGGGCCTGATCGAAGGGAAGGCGCACCAGGGCCTGTACGCCGGTGAGGAACACCCGGCCGGCCTCGAGCTCGTAGCGGGCGTCGAGGTCGGGGGCACGCCCCTCGGGCCGCACCGGCTCCGCCTGCAGGCTCAAGGCTCGGGGTCTCCTCCCCGTCTCTCATAGCGGCGCGCGGGCCGGCCGGCCACTCGGGGAGCGGAGGCGCCAGCTCCGGGTCCCGCGCCGTGGGCGGACGTCCAGAATCAGAACGTCAGGACCTTGTCGGCCTCGAGGACGAGCGTGCCGAGCTCGCCCAGCTTCGCCGGCCGGCAGCCCTCGGTCAGATCCTCCGCCTTGAGTCCCCGGGCGGCCAGGCAGGTCTCGCAGGCGAGCACGAGCCCCTTGCGCTGGATGGGGACGAGCATGCGCTCGACGTTGTAGTAGCCCTGCGGCGTGGACTGCCCGGCCTTGGCGCACGCGACCGCATCGCCCAGGAGAAACACCGTCAGGTCCAGGTCGGGCTCGACGGTGAGGAGCACGCCCGCGAGCCGCAGGGCGTTGTAGGTGCGCTCGCTGCCGTACGGTGCATCGTTGGCGATGATCAACACGCGCATGTCGGCCTCTCGAGGGCGAGGGATTGGAGATGGGTGGGAAGTTCAACCCGCACTCTACGTCCGATGACGGGCGCCAGGCCAACCCCGGGCACGCCGCCGTCCTCCGTGCAGCGCGATAGCTCGATGGCCGCTGCGAGCGGCCGGTCTCCCCCGGGCCTGGCCACCTCGGGTTTCGGGCCAAGAGCGGGTCCCGATCGGGAACGGGCAGGGGTACGCAGGGGATGCCGGCCCGGTCGTTGGAAAGCAACTGTTCGATATTTCGAACCGGCGTTCGATCGCCGCTTGACTGCGGCCGGGAAGGGCGGTAGCCTCCGGGTCCGGCGGTCGTGGCGGGCGCCACGCCGGCCCGGCTTCATGAGACACCTGGCGGTGAATCGCGGCCCCGAGGGCGGTCCGGCCCAGGTCCGGCGCGAGCGGCGGCGCGCCGAGGAGCGGCTGGCCATCCTGCGCGCCGCCGCGGGCGTCTTCAGGGGGCGCGGGTACGCGCGAGCCGGAATGCGGGAGATCGCCCTGGCGGCGGGGCTGTCGGCGGCGAACCTCTACCATTACTTCGCATCCAAGGACGAGATCCTCTCCTTCTGCCAGCACCGGGCCCTTGACCAGCTGCACTCGAACCTCGAGGCCGCCCGACGGGCGCGCGGTCCGGTGGGGGCGCGGCTCCGCGAGCTGGCCCGGGCACACGTGCTCTGCCTGATCCGCGAGGTCGAGGGCGGCAGCGCCCATTTCGAGGTGGATGCGCTGCCGTCCGGGCTGCGCGAGGCGGTGGTGGCGAAGCGCGATCGGTACGAGCTCGGCGTCCGCGGGCTGGTCGCCCTCGGCATCCGCCGGGGGGAGCTCTGGAGCGGCGAGCCGGCGCTGGCTGCCCGCGGCTTCCTGGGAGCAGTCAACTGGACCGCTCACTGGTTCCGGCCCGGGGGCGACCTGTCCGCGGAGCGGGTGGCGCAGCACGTCGCCGAGTACGCCGTGGCCGGGCTGTTGGCCCGGGACGGGACGGGCGCCCGGCGCGTCCGCCGCGCCGGTGCGCCAGCGGGTCGCCGGACCCGGCCGGGAGCGGTCGCAGGGCGGCGGGGCATGCGCGGTCGAGAGGTGGAGGACTGATGGGCGCACCACTGGCGACGCCGGAGGCCGGTCCCCGCGACAAGCTGCGGCTCGCCTTCACCGTGAACGGGGAGGCGCGCGAGGTCCTGGTCGAGCCCTGGAAGACCTTGCTGGAGGTGCTCCGCGAGGACCTCGGGCTCACCGGCACCAAGCACGGCTGCGAGCTCGGGGAATGTGGCGCGTGCGCGGTGCTGGCCGACGGGGAGCTGGTGCTCTCCTGCCTGGTGCCGGCGGTGGAGTGCCAGGGGCGCGCCGTCACCACCGTGGAAGGGCTCCGCGACGGACCGGAGCTGCACCCCTTGCAGGCGGCCTTCGCCGATCACGGAGCCGCCCAGTGCGGCTACTGCACGCCCGGGATGCTGGTGGCGGCCAGGTGGCTGCTCGACCGGGAGCCGGACGCGTCCCGCGAGCGGATCGTCGAGGCCCTCTCCGGGCAGCTCTGCCGCTGCACCGGGTACCTCCAGATCTACGAGGCCGTCGAGGCGGCGGGGCGGGTCCTGCGCGGGCTGCCCGCGCCGGGCGCCCGGCTGCCCCGGGTCCACCGGGCGAGCGAGCATGGCCGATCCGAGTGAGTCGAGCGCCGCGCGCGCCGGGGCGCCGCCCCCGTCCCGGCCGGCCCCGGCGTCGGCCCCGCAGGCCGGCACCGCCTTCGGCGCGGTCGGCAAGCCGCTGCGCCGCGCCGACGGCCGCGCCAAGGTGACCGGCGAGACCCGCTTCGCCGACGACCTGTCCTTGCCGGGGATGCTGTTCATGAAGCTCAAGCGCTCGAGCGTGCCCCACGCGCGCATCCTGGAGGTGGACGCCGCCGCCGCCCTGGCCGTTCCGGGCGTGCGGGCGGTGCTCACCGGCCGGGACTTCCCGGTGCGGTACGGTATCCTGCCGGTCTCGCAGGACGAGCACGCCCTGTGCGTCGACAAGGTCCGCTTCGTCGGCGATCCGGTGGCGGCGGTGGTGGCCGCGGACGAGCTCGTGGCCGAGGAGGCGGCGCGCCTGGTGGCGGTGCGCTACCAGCCGCTCGCGACCATCGCCTCGCCGGAAGAGGCCCTGGCCACGCCCGAGCCGCGCATCCACGAGTACGGCGACGGCGGGAACGTGCACAAGGCGGTGGCCTTGGACTTCGGCGACGTGCCGGCGGCGCTGGCCTCGGCCGACCAGGTCTTCGAGGACCTGTTCTTCTACCAGGGCAGCACCCACCTGGCCCTGGAGCAGCACGCCACGCTCGCCTACCTGGACGCCGACGGCCGCCTCACCATCGCCACCAGCACCCAGGTGCCGCACTACCTCCACCGCGCCGCCGCCAAGGTGCTGGGCGTTCCGCCGGCGCGCCTCCGCGTCATCGCCCAGCCCCAGGGCGGCGGCTTCGGCGGCAAGACCGACCTCTTCAACCACGAGATCGTGGCCGCCAAGGCGGCCCTGGTCACCGGGCGCCCGGTGAAGGTCTCCCTGACGCGAGAGGAGGTCTTCGCCTGCCACCGCGGGCGCCACCCGGTGCTGATGCGCTTGCGCACCGGGGTCGGGAGGGACGGCCGGATCCTGGGCCACTCGGTGGAGACGCTGCTCGACGGGGGCGCCTACGGCGGCTACGGCGTGGCCTCCACCTTCTACACCGGCGCGCTGGAGACGGTCACCTACCGGATGGACCGCTACCGCTTCCGCGGCTGCCGCACCTTCACCAACAAGCCGCCCTGCGGCCCCAAGCGCGGGCACGGCACGCCCCAGCCGCGCTTCGGCCTGGAGGTGCACCTCGACAAGATCTGCCAGAAGCTGGGGCGCGATCCCGCCGAGTGGCGCATCCAGAATGCGCTGGCGGCCGGCAGCCTCACCGCCAACTGGATGAAGGTCCGCACCATCGGCCTGGTGGGGTGCCTGGAGGCGGTGGTGGCCGCCTCCCGCTGGAAGGAGCGGCGCGGGAAGCTCGGGCCGGGGAGGGGCCTGGGCCTCGCCTCCTCGGCCTACCTGTGTGGAGCGGGCCTGCCCATCTACTTCAACGACATGCCCCACAGCGGCGTGCAGCTCCTGCTCGACCGCGGCGGCGGAGTGACCGTCTTCTGCGGGGCCGCCGAGGTCGGGCAGGGCTCGGACACCGTGCTGGCGGTGCTGGTGGCCGAGGTGCTGGGGCTCGACCCCGACGACGTGAAGCTGGTCACCGGAGATACCGCCCTGGGGCCGGTGGACCTGGGGAGCTACAGCTCGCGGGTCACCCTCATGATGGGGAACGCCGCCGTGGAGGCCGCCGGCCGCGCCCGCGACCGGCTGGCCGCCGCGGCCGCCCAGGCGCTCGAGGTCCCCTTGGAGCGCGTCGGCTTCGGCGGGGGGCGGGTCTTCGACGTGGGCGACCCGGATCGCGCCATCACCTTCGCCGAGGCGGTGCAGCGCGCCGAGGCGGAGGGCGGGACGGTGGGGACGGTGGGCAGCTACCGGCCGCCGCCGCCGCCGAGCCGCTACAAGGGAGGAGGCGTCGGCCCCTCGCCGGCCTACTCCTACACGGCGGCGGTGGTTGAGGTGGAGGTGGACGCGGCCACGGGCGTGGTGCGGGTGGTGAAGGTGTGGATCGCCCACGACATCGGCCGCGCCCTGAACCCGGTGCTGGTGCGCGGCCAGGTGGAGGGCTCGGTGTACATGGGGCTCGGCGAGGCGCTCATGGAGGAGCAGGAGTTCGTGCGGCTGCCGCCGCGCCTCTCCCGGGCGCTGGTGCACCAGGCCCCCTCCATGCTCGAGTACAAGAGTCCGGCCACCGTCGACATGCCGGAGGTCGAGACCATCCTGGTCGACGGGCCCGAGCCGAACGGTCCCTTCGGTGCCAAGGAGGTGGGCCAGGGGCCGCTCCTCCCCATCCCGCCGGCAGTGGCGAACGCGGTCCACGACGCGGTGGGGGTGCGCGTCGACGAGGTGCCCATCACCCCGGAGAAGGTGCTGGCGGCGCTCAAGGCCGGGTCTCGCCGCCACGGCCCCGAGGCCTTCCCGTCCATTGCCTGGCCCGAGCCGCTCATGGTGCCTCCCCCCTGGGAAGGCGGCGACGGGAGCGCGGTGAACGAGCCCAGGCGCAGCGAGCAGCGGGGGCGGCGGCCGCCGGAGGCGGCGAAGCCATGATGCGGCTGCCGCGCTTCCGCTACCTCGGGCCCCGCTCGCTGGGCGAGGCGGTGGCCGTCCTCGCCGACCTCGGCCCCGAGGCCGTTCCCCTGGCCGGCGGGACGGACCTCCTCCCCAACATGAAGCGGCGCCAGCAGACGCCGGCCACGGTGGTGGGGCTGCGCGGCATCGCCTCCCTGCGGGAGCGATCCGCCGACCCGGACCGCGGCCTCACCCTGGGCGCCATGACGCGCCTCTCCGAGCTGGAGCGCGACGGCGCCATCCGGGCGGCCTGGCCGGCGCTGGCGCGGGCGGCTTCGCTCGTGGCCACCCCGCCCTTGCGCAACATGGGCACCCTGGGCGGGAACCTGTGCCTCGACACCCGATGCAGCTACTACGATCAGAGCCAGGAGTGGCGCGAGGCCATCGGCTTCTGCATGAAGAAGGACGGCGCGGTGTGCTGGGTCGCCCCGGGCTCGGACCGCTGCTGGGCGGTCTCGTC
>DASRTO010000139.1:0-3783 GCA_035655915.1 Anaeromyxobacteraceae bacterium | reverse complement strand
ACCCGGCGCGGGCGGCCGCCTCGAAGCGGTCGAGGAACTCGACCTCGGCGAACAGCATCGAGAGGTTGGCGGCGAACCTCGGCACGGGCGTTCCAGGGGGTGGAATCTAGCAGGTCCCAGGCGCCGCCGGCGCGGATCCGGGACCGCCCGAACCCTCCCCAGGGTGAGGTGGCTCCTACCTGAAGGACGTCCAACCCCGGAGGACCCATGCGCTCCGCCCGCAAGGCCATCCTGGCTTCCACGGCCCTGGCCGCCCTGGGGCTCGCCGCCGTCGCCGTGGCCGGGGAGAAGGGTGTGCCGCTCCCCAAGGACTACCGTTCCTGGACGCACGTGCGGTCCATGGTGGTCACCGACCCGGACCACGGGATGTACGGCTTCCAGGACGTCTATGCCAACCGGGCCGCCCTGGAGACCCTGCGCGGGAGGTCCAAGGTCTTCAAGAACGGGGCCGTGCTGGTGGCGGCCATCTATGAGCCGATCACCGAGGACGGCATGGTGAAGGCCGGCGGCAAGCGCCGCATCGCCGTGAAGGTCAAGGACGCCAAGGCCACCGCCACCTCGGGCTGGCGCTACGCAGTCTACGACCCGGCCGGGAGGCCGATCCAGATCGACCCCGCCAATTGCGCCGGCTGCCACCAGGGGGCGAGGGACACCGACTACGTCTTCGCCCGCTTCGTCGAGTAGCGGCCGTCCGCCGGAAGGGCGCGCCGGCGCCCCCCCGGGGGCATGGCCCTCCCGCGCGTCCATCCGGGGTCCCGCCGCCGGGGGGCCACGAGGCCCGCCCCGGGGGCGGTGGAGCGGCCGTCCCCCGCCGAGGCTCGACGCCCCCGATGGTCGCGATTAGACCTCCGGCGGGAGGTCCCCATGCTCCAGCCAGGCGCCGTCGCACCCGACTTCACGGTCCAGGACCACCTGGGCCGGATCGTCTCACTGACCGGGCTCCGCGGGAAGACCGTGGTGCTCTGGTTCTACCCCAAGGCCGACACTCCCGGCTGAACCATCGAGGGTTGCGGGTTCCGCGACCTCCAGGCCGAGTTCGAGAAGAAGGGCGCCCTCATCCTGGGCGTCAGCTTCGACACCCCCGCCGAGAACCGGGCCTTCGCCGAGAAGTTCGGGTTCCGCTACCCCCTGCTGTGCGACGTGGACCGCGCCGTGGGCCTGGCCTACGGCGCCGCCGACTCGGCCTCGGCCGTGAAGGCCACCCGCACCGGGGTGGTGATCGGGCCCGATGGGCGCATCAGGTCCTGGGAGGCCAAGGTCGACGCCGCGACCTGGCCGCAGGAGGTCCTTTCGCGCCTGTGAGCCCCGGGGGGGCGGGGCTCTCACTCCACCTTGAAGGCCAGGGACTTGAGGACGGTCCCGTCGGCCGCAATCACGTCCACGCGCCAGTCGCCGGTGCCGTCGGCGGGAACGGTCTTGGCGCTCCAGGTCCGCATCGACGGGTACTTCACCGCCAGCTTCACCTCGGCCATCTTCTCGTCGCCCTTGTACCAGACGTGGGTGATCTCGGTCCCCTCGGCCCCGGTCACCCTGGTCCAGCAGTAGACCTTTCCCACGTCCGGCTTGAACGAGTCGGCCACCCCCTCCGGCTCGCGGTCGACCACGGCCGTGCCGAGCTTGGCGTCGGCCACCGCCGGGGCGCCGGCCTTGGGCTCGGCGGGCGGCGTCGTGCCCGGCTCGGCCGCCGGCGTCGTGCCCGGCTGGGCCGCGGGCGCGGCCTGGGCTGGGGGCGCGGCGGGCCTGGCGCCTTCCCCGGCGGGGGCAGCCGTGGTGGCCTGGGCCAGCGCCAGCACCGGGACCGCGAGGAGCGATGCGATGACGAGCTTCATGACGGCTCCTTTCTCGACCTCGTGCCCGGGGATAGCCGGGCGCCGCGCGGTGCGCCAGTACCCGAGTCGAGGCCGTCGCCACGCGCCCCCGACCCCGGTCGGCGCTCCCTGCCGGCGTTCCCGGCGGGAGCGGTCTTCCCCCGGCCGGCGGGGCGTGTCCCCTTACCGCGTCAGCGCCAGCTCCGGGAGGACCAGGTCCTGCCAGAGCCGCTCCTGGCCCGCGCGGAAGAAGCCGAGGTGGCCGATGCGCGAGAGCCCCCGCTCGGCGGGCGCGATGCGCAGCATGCGGCGCGGCGCGCCGGTGTACTGATTGTGGAGCGCCTCGATGTTGCGCGCCGACAGGTACTCGTCGTCAGTGAAGGAGAGAGAGGTGATGGGCGTCCGGACAGCCGCGTAGAGCGCCCGGGCCCGCTCTCCTTCCACCCCTACGGCGTACTCGGGGTGCAGGCACCAGCGCCGCCACTGGGCCATGGCCGCAGGCGGCAGGTCGCCGAGCATCCGGAGCCGCCGCCCGGGATACCAGCCCAGGAGCGCAAGGGAGAGCGGCGCCAGGACCCACCAGAGGAGCCAGACCCGGTGCCGGTACCGCGGCACGTTGTCGCGCCAGTAGCCGCTTCCGCAGGCCACGGTCACCACCTTCGCGGCCCGCTCCCGCCCGGGGACGAACGGCAGGATCTGGCCGCCGAGGCTGTGGCCGATCCAGGTGAGCGGGAGCGAGCCCGCGCGTTCCGCGAGCGCGCGGAGCGCCGCGCCGCAATCCAGCTCGGCCCAGGTGAGCAGGTCAGCTCGCTCGTCGCGCAGGCGGCCGCGCCGCGAACCGCCAATGCCCCGCGGGTCGAAGGTCAGCGCCAGGACCCCCTGCTCTGCGAGCCAGCGAGTGAAGGGCTCGTAGAAGGTCTGGGGCACCGCCATGGCCGGGGCGACGAGGGCGGCGCCGCGGGTTGCCGCGGAGGGGGCGAAGATGCGGCCGGCGAGGGAGACGCCGTCTGCCGCGGTCAGGGTGTGCTCCTCGGCGTCGGGCATGACCCGGATCATCGGGCTCGACCCCCGCCTCGAGCAAGCGCCCGTCATTTGTCAGGGGGCGTGCCGCCCCCCTCCGTCGGCGGAGCCGCCGGAGCCTCCCCCCTGCTACGGCCGGACTCCCGGCCGGGGCCGCTTCGCAGCCCGAAAGCAGATCGATACGCATGGGGCGCGGCGCTAGGCGGCCGCCAGCGCTCTGAGCTCGGGCGTGCTGGCCTCGAGCCGCCCCACCTTCATGAACCAGCGGAAGGTGTCGGCCAGAGACTCCTCGAAGGAACGGGTGGCGTAGCCGAGCTCCCGCCGCGCCTTCTCCGAGGAGACGAAGGTGTAGAGCCGGCTCGCCCGGACGAGCTGGCGCGACAGCCTGGGCTGCCGGCCTCGCAGGCGGCTCGAGATCTCCGAGAAGGCCGCCGCCCCCAGGGCGAGCGGGTACGGAACCTCCCGCGGCGGCGGCACGCCGGCCAGGCGCGAGACCCGGGCCACCATCTCCCGGATGTCGAGGTTGTGCCCGCCGAGGATGTAGACCTCGCCGGGCCGGCCGCGCTCCAGCGCCTGGGCGTGGCCCCGCGCCACATCCCGTACGTCGCAGAAGGAGGCCCCGCCGCGCACCACCACCGGCAGCCGGCGGCGCGCCAGCGCCCGGAACGTGCTGGCCGAAGAGTCGTAGATGTCGCCCGGCCCGACCACCACCGACGGCCGGACCACCGAGACCGGAAGCCCCTCGCCGGCGAGGCGCAGCGCCTCGCGCTCGCCGCGCAGCTTGGAGGTGAAGTAGTCGATGCCCAGCGCCTCGGCGTTGCTCTGCCAGGCCTCGTCCATGACCACCGGCTCCGGCGTCCCGCCCATGGCCGCCACCGAGGAGGTGAGCACCGCCCGCCGCACGCCGGCGCGCTGGGCCGCCTCCAGCACCAGCGCCACGCTCCGGTGGTTCACC
>DASRTO010000138.1:0-4926 GCA_035655915.1 Anaeromyxobacteraceae bacterium | reverse complement strand
GGGGGATGATGCCCCCCCGGACCCCCCGGCTCGCTCCGGCCCAGCCTCATCCGGCTGGGCCTGCGCTCGCGTCGTCGTACCGGGGGGATGATGCCCCCCCGGCTCGTTCAGGCCCAGCCTCATCCGGCTGGGCCTGCGCTCGCGTCGCGGGCGTAGGGCGGGGGCTCGCCCCCCGCCGCGGCCAGCTCCGCCAGCCGCCGCCGGCGAGCCGGGCCGAGGTGGAGCTGCCCGGCGGCCACGAGGAGCATCAGGGCGAAGGACCCGGCCCACACCGCCCCGGCGCCGCGGCTCGACAGGACCGCCCCGCCCAGCGCCGGGGCGGCCAGGAACGCCAGTGCCCATGAGAGCGAGAAGGCCCCCTGGTAGCGGCCGCGCAGCGGGGCCGGCGAGAGGTCGGCCGCCAGCGCGCTGGCCACCGGGTGGTTGGCGATCTCCCCCAGCGTCCAGACCACGATGGCCAGGGCGTAGGCCGGCGCCGAGTGCATGAGGCCGTGCATCCCGAAGCCCGTCCCCACCAGCAGCGCCGCCGCCGCCATGACCCGGGAGCGGTCGAAGCGGGTGAGCCAGCGGCTCGCCGCCGGCTGCACCAGCACGATGACGATCCCGTTCAGCGAGAGGAGCGCGCCGTAGGCGGCCGGTCCCAGGCCGTGGGCCCGCATGTCGAGCGGCAACACCAGCTGGAACTGGAAGAAGACCAGCGCCACCAGGAAGTTGAGGAGCAGGAATGGGGCGTACACCCGGTCGGCCATGGGCCGCAGCGCCCCGGCCAGCGCCGCCCGCGGGTGCTCGGCGGAGAGGCCGGCCGGCCGCGTCTCCGGCACGCGCCGCCACACCACGGCGGCGAAGGCGAGCGTGGTGAGCCCGTCGACGGCGAAGACGGCCACCCAGCTCACCGTGGCCAGGAGGCCCCCCAGCGTGAAGCCCAGCGAGAAGCCCAGGTTCACCGCCCAGTAGAGGAGGCCGTAGGCGCGCGCCCGGTCCGCCGGCGGGACCAGGTCCGCCACCGCCGCCTGCACCGGCGGCCGGTACATCTCGCCCACGAATCCGGTGGTGAGCACCAGGGCGGCGATGGCGGCCGGCCGCTCGACCAGGCCCAGGGCCACCGCGCAGGCGCCCCCCAGGGCGAGCGAGAGCAGCATGGTGGGGCGCCGCCCGACCCGGTCGGTGAGGACGCCCGCCACCGGCCCCGCCAGCGCGGCGCCCGCCCCGTACAGCGCCACCACCAGCCCGGTCTCCGACGGCGAGAGCCCGCGCCGTTCGGTGAGGTACAGCGCCAGGTAGGCGATGATGAAGCCGCCCACCCGGTTCACCAGCATGCCGGTCCAGAGCCACCAGTAGGCCCGCGGCAGGCCGCCGCCCAGGTCGTCGAGGACGCGGCGCAACCGGCCTCGGGGAGCGGGTCGGGGACGATCCGGCGGCTCGTTCATGGACCAGCGCAGCCTACGGCGCGGCCGGCCCGGCGGCAAACCGGAGCCTCGGAGACCGTGAAGGAACCTACCCGCGCCGGGCACGGGGCGGGCTCATTCGACCAAAGGAGACCCTTCTGGGATATTCGGGCTCGTCACAACACCGTGAGGCTCGGTCTCTGAATGGCCTTCTCGATCGGCGCGAGAGTTGGTGGGAGCATTCCATGAATCGGTACTGGCGTGGTGGCCCGGTCGCGCTCGCGGTTGCGGTTCTGGCCCTCGGGTCGAGGTCGGCGGCGGAAGGCGAACGGAAGCTGCCCGGGCTCGACGCGCTGTACCCGTCGCTCGATGCCCTCTATCAGGATCTGCACCGTCACCCCGAGCTCTCGAAGCACGAGGAGAAGACGGCGGCGAAGATGGCGGCGCGCCTGCGCGAGCTGGGCTTCCAGGTGACGGAGCACGTCGGGGGCCTCGGCGTGGTCGGCGTGCTGCGCAACGGCGGGGGGCCCACCGTGCTGGTCCGGACCGACATGGATGCGCTCCCGATCAAGGAGCAGACCGGGCTGCCCTACGCCAGCACCGTCACGGCGAAGAACGCTGCCGGCGAAGAGGTCGGCGTGATGCACGCCTGCGGCCACGACATCCACATGGCCTCGTGGGTGGGCGCGGCCGCGCTGCTGGCGGGCGCCAGGGACCGCTGGCACGGCACGCTGGTGTTCGTCGGCCAGCCGGCGGAGGAGGTGGTGGCGGGCGCGGAGGCGATGGTCAAGGACGGTCTGTTCACGCGGTTTCCCAAGCCGGACTTCGTCATCGGCCTGCACGACACGCAGACCCTTCCATCGGGCCAGGTCGGCCTGGTGCCGGGACCCGCGTACGCCGCCTCCAACGCGGTCGACATCACGTTCTACGGCCAGGGGGGCCACGGGGCGGCTCCCCACCGCACCATCGATCCGGTGGTCATGGCGGCGCGGGCGGTCGTGGCGCTGCAGACCATCGTGTCCCGAGAGGTCAACCCGCTCGACCCGGCGGTGGTGACGGTGGGCACCTTCCACGCCGGCACCAAGCGCAACGTCATCGCGGACGAGGCGAAGCTCGAGCTGACGGTGCGCTCGTTCAAGCCGGAGGTGCAGAAGCAGTTGCTGGCCGCCATCGAGCGGATCGCCAAGGCCGAGGCGGCGGCCGCGCGCGCCCCGCGTGAGCCAGCGGTGACGATCGTCGAGGCATCCGAGGTGGTGGTCAACGACGTCGCCCTCATCGAGAACCTCGGTTCCGCGCTCAGGCGGAGCATCGGCGAGGCGAACGTGGTTCCGGAGAAACCGGTGATGGGCGCCGAGGACTTCGGCGTCCTGGGCCGGGCCGCCGGCGCGCCCTCCGTCCAGCTCAGGATCGGCGCATCCGAGCCGGGCGAGTTCGCCAAGGCGAAGGCGCAGGGGAAGCTTCCGCCCGGCCCGCACACCTCGAAGTTCGCGCCCGATCGGGAGCGCACCATCCGCACCGGCGTCGCGGCATTCACGTACTCGGTCCTGGCGCTCCTCGGGAGTTGACCCGGTCGCGCGACGCCGCGCATCACCAGGTGCTGAGACTCCGAGGTCTCGTCGAGGACTACGGGCGTCGTTCCCGACGATCCCGTGGGGCGGGGCCTTGTGCCACGTCGCCGTGTGCTCCCGGCGGGGGACGAGCCCCCGCCCTAGCTCGGTGGGCTCGCGGCAAGCGACTGCCGCGGTCAGGAGCGCTCGATGACCCCGCAGGCGATGCGCGCGCCGGCGTTGCCGGCCGGGTCGGTCATCTCGTCGTCCGGCCTCTCGTGAACCACCAGCGCGGTGCCCTGAGGACCGAAGAGCGAGTTGGGCCCGGGGCCGAGGCTCGCGCCCTCGACCAGCGCCTTGGCCTCGCCCTTACCGTCGGCGCCCACCTGGATGCTGGGCAGGTCGCCCAGGTGGTGTCCCTCCGGGTTCTTCATGCCGTGCTTCTTCCCGGTGGGGTTGAAGTGCGGGCCGGCGCTCAGGAAGTCGGGCGGGTCGCACTTTCCGGCGGCGTGCACGTGGAAGGCGTGCGTGCCGGGCGGCAGGTCGTTCACCCGGAGGGCGACCGCGACGCCGCCGCCCTCGGCCTTGAGCTGCGCCGTGCCCACGGTGGCGCCCTTGGCGTTCTTGAGGACGGCCCGGGCTGCGACGGGGTCCGCCGCCGGGGCCGCAGCCGGGACGAGCAGGACGGCGAGGAGTGCGAGGCGCGACATGGGACCTCCGGGTCTCGAGGCGAGCGCATCTGGAGTAACGCGCGGCCCCGCCCGCCGCCGCCATCGGACCACTTGGGGGGTGGAACGGAAAAGGGCACGGCCGCCCCGGAACTGGAGGCGGCCGTGCTGGAACGCAGGGGAGATGGCGCCCCCGCGCCCGCGGTCGATCAGACGTCGAAGTACAGGGCGAACTCGAGCGGGCTGGGGCGCATCCGCACCGGGTTCACCTCCTTGTCGATCTTGTAGGTGGTCCAGGTCTCGATGACGTCCTCGGTGAAGACGTCGCCCTTGAGCAGGAAGGCGTGGTCGCGGCGCAGGTGGTTCAGGGCCTCCTCGAGCGAGCCCGGCATCTTGGGGATGTCCTTCAGCTCCTCGGGGGTCATCCCGTAGATGTCCTTGTCGAGCGGCTGGCCAGGGTTCACCTTGTTCTCGATGCCATCCAGGCCGGCCATGAGCATGGCCGCGAAGGAGAGGTAGCCGTTGCAGGCCGGGTCCGGCGAGCGGAACTCGATGCGCTTGGCCTTCGGGCTCGGCGAGTACATGGGGATGCGGATCGAGGCCGAGCGGTTGCGCGCCGAGTAGGCCAGGTTGACCGGCGCCTCGAACCCCGGCACCAGCCGCTTGTAGCTGTTGGTGGTGGGGTTGCAGAAGGCCGCCAGGGCCGGGCCGTGCTTCAGGATGCCGCCCACGTAGTGCAACGCCAGCTCCGAGAGGCCGGCGTAGCCGTCGCCGGCGAAGAGCGGCTTGCCGCCCTTCCAGATCGACTGGTGGGTGTGCATGCCCGAGCCGTTGTCGCCGTAGAGCGGCTTGGGCATGAGGGTCACGGTCTTGCCGTGCCGGCGGGCCACGTTCTTGAGGATGTACTTGAACCACATGAGCTTGTCGGCCATGTTCACGAGCGAGTCGAACCGCATGTCGATCTCGGCCTGGCCGGCGGTGGCCACCTCGTGGTGCTGCTTCTCCACCTTGATGCCCACCGACTCCATGACGGCGCACATCTCGGAGCGGATGTCCTGCTGGCTGTCGGTGGGGGCCACCGGGAAGTAGCCTTCCTTGTAGCGCGGCTTGTAGCCGAGGTTGCCGCCCGCCTCCTCACGGCCGGTGTTCCACTGGCCTTCCACCGAGTCGATCTTGTAGAAGGCCTGGTTCACGCCCGCGTCGTAGCGGACCTCGTCGAAGATGAAGAACTCGGGCTCCGGGCCGAAGTAGGCGGTGTCCCCGAGCCCGGTGGACTTGAGGTACTTCTCCGCCTTGATGGCGATGTTGCGCGGGTCGCGCGAGTAC
>DASRTO010000137.1:0-2507 GCA_035655915.1 Anaeromyxobacteraceae bacterium | reverse complement strand
CGGCCGGTGCACACCTACTCCATCGTGGCCCGCGACCCGGCCACTGGAGAGCTGGGGGTGGCGGTCCAGTCGCACTGGTTCTCGGTGGGGGCGATGGTCCCCTGGGCCGAGGCCGGGGTGGGGGCGGTGGCCACCCAGTCCTTCGTTGACCCGAGCTACGGCCCGCTGGCCCTGGAGCTCATCCGAGCCGGGCGCAGCGCCCCCGAGGCACTGGCCGGCCTCCTCGCCGCCGACGAGGGGCGCGAGGTGCGGCAGGTGGCGGTGATCGACGCGCGGGGGCGGGTGGCGGGCCACACCGGGAAGAAGTGCATCGCCGAGGCCGGGCAGCGGGTGGGCCAGGATTTCTCCGTCCAGGCGAACCTCATGGCTAGCGCCGAGGTGTGGCCGGCCATGGCCGCCGCCTTCGAGCGGGCCAAGGGCGACCTGGCCGAGCGCATGCTCCAGGCGCTGGAGGCCGCCCAGAAGGCCGGTGGCGACATCCGCGGCCAGCAGTCGGCGGCCCTGCTGGTGGTGGCCGGCGCCTCCACCGGCCGGCCCTGGGCCGATCGGATCTTCGACCTGCGGGTGGACGACAGCCCGCGGCCGCTCGCCGAGCTGCGCCGCCTCCTCACCGTGGCCCGCGCCTACCGCCACATGAACGCCGGAGACCTGGCCGTGGAGAAGAAGGACGTGGCCGGGGCCCTTCGCGAGTACGGCGCCGCCGAGAAGCTCGTCCCGGACAGCGCAGAGATGGTCTACTGGCACGCCGTGGCGCTGGTGGACGCCGGCCGCCTCGAGGAGGCGCTCCCGGTCTTCGCCCGCGCCTTCCAGCTCGACCCGGCCTGGCGGACGCTCACCCCCAAGCTCCCGGCCGCGGGGCTGCTCCCCGGCGACCCGGCCGTGATCCGGCGCATCGTCGAGGCCGGCCAGGGGGCCCCGGCCAGGGGGCGCTGAGGGGTGGTGGCTGCCCTTCCGCGGCGTCCCGGCTCGACGCCGGGTACCGCGGCGTGGTGAGATCCGCCGTCCGGAGAGAGATGACCCGCCGCCGCACCGTCGCCGTCGCCGTGCTGGGCCTGGCCGCCCTGGCGGCCATCCCCACGGCCGCCTGGCTCCTCTCGGAGCCCGATCCGGCGGCGAGGCGCGTGGCCTTCGAGAACGCCGGGACCGGCCTCGAGGCCAGGGACGTACAGTCCGCCCTCCAGGAGCTGACGGCCAAGGTGAAGGCGGTCGAGTCGGCGCAGTCCCAGCTGCAGACGGCGGCGGTGGTGCAGGAGAACCGGCTCTCGGCCACGCAGGTGGCTGGCGTGGCCCAGGAGGTCCGCCTCCAGGGGCAGGAGGACCGCATGGGCGCGCTGGAGGCGCGCCTGGCGGAGACCACCGTGGCCCGCAAGCGCATCGACTACAGCGACGGCGCAGCCACCACCTCGGTGGGGCCCGACTACGCCCGGCTGCGGAACCTGGGAACCTTCGCCAAGGCGCACGCCGGCTCGTCGGTGACCCTCACCTGGAACACCCACCTCGACGCCCTGGGCGACCCCGGCACCTTCTGCGACTTCCAGCTCCGCATCGACGGCAAGCCGGACTCCGACCGCGAGGGTGGGGGCGGCCGCGCCGTCGTCTACGTCCCGGCCGGCCAGGCCGGCGCCAGCGCCGCGGTGTCGGTGTCCACCCTCTTCGGCCGGGTCGGGTCTGGCTCGCACACCGTGAGCGCCTGGATCCGCGGCTCGGCCCGCGAGTGCCTGGAGAACTACGGCAACTTTCCGCGCTCGATCCTGGTGGAGGAGGGGCCGCGGCTCCCCTGAGAGCGGCGTCCCTCGTCGCTCGGGCAGGCCCCGAACCCCCCGGTCCGCTCGCGGCGCTCGCCGGGGTCGAGCGAGGCCCGTCGAGCCTGCATCCGTTATCGCGGACATACAGGCGAAGGCGCTCGCATCCGGACCGACGCCCGCGCTCGCTCGCCGCGCTTCGGAAGGGTGTCAGCGTCATGTCCGCTTGACAAGACGGATGTCCGTCATCTAAGATGCGCGTCGCTTCATGACGATCCGCACCGCCAGCCGAGTGCCGACTCGCGCGCCCGCCGCCCCCGCAGGCGGCGCCTGGTGCCGCTGCATCTGTCGCCGGCCGGCGGCGCGTCGCTGAAGCGCCTTCCCTTCGGCGCCCGCGCCCACCCGGCCGCGACGACCCCTGGCTCGACGGCGGGGCCCTGCTCCGCCTTCCCGAGGAAACGATGACCCACGCAGAGCTCGCCACTTGGGCGGGCGCGCTCGAGGAGCGCCCGCCGCTCGACATCCTCGCCTTCGCCGCCGGGCGCTTCGCTCCCCGGCTGGGGTTTGCCACCGGCTTCGGCCGGGAGGGGTGCGTGCTGGTGGATCTCATCGCCCGGCACCGCCTTCCCATCGACCTCTTCACCATCGACACCGGCGTCCTCTTCCCCGAGACCTACCTCCTCTGGAAGGAGCTCGAGCGCCGCTACGGCATCACCATCCGCGCCGTCGTCTCAGGCTTCACGCTGGCCGAGGCCGTCGCGCTGA
>DASRTO010000136.1:0-4940 GCA_035655915.1 Anaeromyxobacteraceae bacterium | reverse complement strand
CGAGACGCCCGACTCGGTGACGCTCCGCCTCGCGGTCCGGAGCGGCTTCCGCTTTGCGCCCGGCCAGTTCGACATGCTGTGGCTCCCCGGGGCGGGGGAGGTGGCCATCTCGGTGGCCGGCGACGGCGGCCCGAGGACGGTGGAGCACACGGTGCGCGCGGTGGGCGAGGTCACCCGCGGCCTCGCCGCCCTGCGGCCCGGCGACGTCCTGGGCCTGCGCGGCCCCTTCGGCACCGGCTGGCCGCTCGCGGCCGTGAACGGCCTCGACCTCCTGGTGGTGGCGGGCGGGGTGGGCCTGGCGCCGCTGCGTCCGGTGGTGCTGGAGCTGCTGCGCCGCCCCGGCGCCGCCCGGCGCGCCGCGCTGCTCTACGGGGCCCGCACCCCCGACGAGCTCCTCTACCGGCGCGAGCTCCCGGCCTGGGAGCGGCGCGGGCTCTGGGTGCGGACCACGGTGGACCGCCGCCAGCCCGGCTGGTCGGGGCGGGTGGGGCTCGTCACCGGGCTCTTCGAGGACCTGCGGCTCCACCCGGCACACACCGCGGCCTTCCTGTGCGGACCCGAGGCCATGATGCGCTTCGGGGTGCGGGACCTGCTCCGGCTGGGGCTGCCGCCGGAGCGGATCTGGGTCTCGCTGGAGCGGAGCATGAAGTGCGGGGTGGGGCGCTGCGGCCATTGCCAGTGCGGCGCGCTCTTCGCCTGCCGCGACGGCCCGGTGCTGCGCTGGGACCGGGTGGCCCCGCTCCTGGAGGTGAAGGAGACATGAGCCGGAACGGGACACGGCGGCCAGCCGGGCGGGCGCGGGCCAGGCACAGCGCGCCGGGGAGGCGCCCGGCGGCCCGCCGCCGCCGCCCGCGGGTCGGGGTTTGGAGCTTCACTTCTTGTGAAGGCTGCCAGATGGGCCTCCTCGACCTGGAGGAGGGGATCCCGGAGGTCTTCGCGCGCCTCGAGGTCGCCTACTTCCCCGAGGCCACCCGGGAGGAGTCGGCCGGGCCCCTGGACCTCGCTCTGGTGGAGGGGTCGATCACCACCCCACAGGAGGCCGAGCGCATCCGCGAGATCCGCGCCCGGGCCCGGGAGCTGTGGGCCATCGGGGCCTGCGCCACCGCCGGCGGCATCCAGGCGCTCCGGAACTTCCTGCACGTGGACGAGCTGGCGCGGCTGGTCTACGCCTCGCCGCAGTACGTGGAGACGCTGGAGACCTCGACCGCCGTCGCCGACCACGTGGCTGTGGACCTGGAGCTGCGCGGCTGCCCCCTGGACGCCGGTCAGCTGCGGGCCGCCCTGGCGGCCTTTCTGGACGGGCGCCGCCTCTCCCTCCCCCGCCACGCGGTGTGCCTGGAGTGCAAGGAGCGCGGCAACGCCTGCGTGCTGGTGGCCGGCGGCCAGCCCTGCCTCGGGCCGGCCACCCAGGCCGGCTGCGGGGCGCTCTGCCCGGCCTTCGGCCGCGGCTGCTTCGGCTGCTTCGGCCCCATGGAGGCGGCGCGGCCCGAAGCCATGCGTCGGGTGCTCCTCTCGCTGGGGCTGTCCCATGAGGCCGTCACCCGGGAGTTCCGTCGCTTCGCGGCGGCGGCGCCGACCTTCGCCGGGGGAGGTCGCGCCCCGTGAGCCGGACCCTCTCGGTGCCGTACCTGGCGCGGGTGCCCGGTGAGGGGGCCCTCAGCGTCACCCTGCGCCCGGGCGCGCCCGCCGAGGCCCGTCTCGACATCTTCGAGCCGCCCCGGTTCGTGGAGGGGATCCTGCGCGGGCGCGACCCCGCGGACGCCCCCGACGTCACCGCCCGCATCTGCGGCATCTGCCCCTTCGCCCACGCGGTCGCCGCCGCGCTGGCGCTGGAGCGGGGCGCCGGCGTGGACCCCGGCCCGGAGGTGAGGTCGCTCAGGCGCCTGCTCCAGTGCGGCAGCTGGCTGGCGAGCCACGCCCTGCACGCCTTCGCCCTGCACCTGCCCGACCTCCTCGGCTACCCCGACGCGGCGCGGATGGCGGCGGACCACCCGCGGCTGGTCGAGACGGGCTTGAGGCTCCGCCGCGTCGGGAACGCCGTCTCCGCGGCCGTGGCCGGCCGGGCCATCCACCCGGTGAACGTGCGGGTGGGCGGCTTCTGGCGCGCGCCCCCCGCCGGGGACCTGCGGGCGCTCCTGCCCGAGCTGGCGTGGGGAGCCGCGGCGGCGCTGGAGCTGGCGCCGCGCCTGGGGCGGCTGCGCGTGCCGGAGCTCTGGCGGGACTACGAGCTGGTGGCGCTGGTCCACCCCGACGAGTACGCCTCCTTCGAGGGCCGGCTCGCCTCCACCCGCGGGCTGGACGCGCCGGCGGAGGACTTCCCGCGGGCGGTGGAGGAGTTCCACGTCCCCCGCTCCAACGCCCTCCACTCGCGGCTGCGCGGGCGGGGGGCCTTCCTCACCGGACCGCTGGCGCGCTTCGCGCTCTCCTTCGACCGGCTCTCCCCGGGGGCGCGCCGCGCCGCGGCCCTCGCCGGCGTGGGGCCCGGGCTGCGCAACCCCTTCAAGGCCCTGCTGGTGCGGCTGGTGGAGATGGTGCACTGCCTGGAGGAGGCGGCGGCGCTGGTCGAGGCCTACCGGCCGCCCGACCCTCCCTTCGTCGAGGCGCCGCCCCGGCCCGGCTCGGGCTCGGCGCTGCTGGAGGCGCCGCGGGGCCTCCTGCACCATGCCTACCAGGTCGGCCCGGACGGCCTCCTCGCCGGCGCGCGCATCGTGGTGCCCACTTCCCACAACCTCGAGTCCATGGAAGGGGACCTCCGGGCCCTGGCCCCCTCGCTGGCGACGCTGCCCGACGCGGCCGCCACCCTCCTCGCCGAGCAGGCGGTGCGCAACCACGACCCGTGCATCTCCTGCTCGACGCATTTCCTCAGGGTGCGCATCGAGCGGGAGGGGGGCGTCCGTGGCGCGAGCGGCGCTCCGGGCCACGGGCTTCAGGCTTCAGGCCTCGGCAAGCCCTGTGGTGCCCCGGAGAGCGGCTCGAGGCCCCGAGCGCAGGAGGAGGGACCGCAGGTTGCGAAGCTGGCGGTGACGTGCCGGGTCATCGCCCTGGGCCGCCGCGGCTCCGGCGACGACGCCGCAGGTCCCGCGGTGCTGGATCGGCTCCGGGCGCTCGCGCCCGCCGGCGTCGAGCTGCTCGAGGCTCCCGATCCCTCGGAGCTCGTCGAGTGGCTGCGCTTCGCCGGCCCGGTGGTGCTGGTGGACGCCCTCGCCGGCGTGGCGGCGGGGGAGGTGCGAGTGCTCGGGCCGGACGACCTGCCGGCGGACAAGGGCCTTTCGATCCACGGCCTCGGCCTGGGCCGGGCGGTGGCGCTGGCCCGCTCCCTCGGCGCTGCGCCGCCGGTCATGGTAGTGGGCCTCGGCGTGGGCCCGTCGCCGCGGTGCCGGGGGGAGGCGCTCTCGCCGGAAGTGGCCTCGGGAGTGGAAGCAGCGGCAAGGCGGGTGATGGAGCTGCTCCAGCGCTCGTCCGGCCGCCCGATTCGGAGCCCGGCAGACACCAGTTCTACTGGCTGAACTGCTTGGACTCAGTCTAAACGCGAGACGCCATCAGGGCGGGGGCCGGCGCCGGACGGCTGGACAGCCCGACGAGCCCGAGGTTTCCGAAGCCTCGCCGCCCTTCCGGGCGGCTCGAGTCAGGCCCCGACGCGCTTGGCCGCCCCGCCCCGCTGGCGGTGCTCGGCCAGGACCCGCGCCAGGTAGCGGCCGGTGTGGCTCTCCTTCACCCGGGCCACCTCCTCGGGCGTGCCCTCGGCCACCACCCGGCCGCCCTCCTCGCCGCCCTCCGGGCCGAGGTCCACCACCCAGTCGGCGCACTTCACCACGTCCAGGTTGTGCTCGATGACCACCACCGTGTTGCCGGCGTCCACCAGCCGGTCCAGCACCGTGAGGAGCTTCTTCACGTCGTCGAAGTGCAGGCCGGTGGTGGGCTCGTCCAGGATGTAGAGGGTTCGCCCGGTTCCGACCCGGGCCAGCTCGCGCGAGAGCTTGATGCGCTGGGCCTCGCCGCCGGAGAGGGTGGGGGAGGGCTGCCCCAGCTTGATGTAGCCCAGGCCGACGTCGTCGAGGGTCTTGAGGATCCGCTGGATCTCCTTGTGGGCCTTGAAGAGCTCCATGGCCTCCTTCACCGAGAGGTCCAGCACCTCGGCCACGTTCCGGTCCTTGAAGCGCACCCGCAGCGTGGCCTCGTTGAAGCGCCTGCCCTGGCACACCTCGCAGGGCACCAGCACGTCGGCCAGGAAGTGCATCTCCACCAGCTTCATGCCGTCGCCCTGGCAGGCCTCGCAGCGCCCGCCCTTGACGTTGAAGCTGAAGCGCCCCGGCTGGTAGCCGAAGGCCCGGGCCTCCGGGGTCTGGGCGAAGACCTCGCGGATGAAGTCGAAGACCTTGGTGTAGGTGGCCGGGTTCGAGCGCGGGGTGCGGCCGATGGGCTGCTGGTTGATGTCGATGACCTTGTCCACCTGCTCGTGCCCCTGGATGGCCCGGTGCTTCCCCGGCACCTCGCGGGTCCCGTAGAAGAGGCGCATCAGCGCCGGGAAGAGCACCCCGTTCACCAGGGTGGACTTGCCGGCCCCGGAGACGCCGGTCACGGCCACGAAGGTCCCGAGCGGGAAGGAGACGGTCACGTCCTTCAGGTTGTTCTCGGCGGCGCCGGCCACCGTGAGCTTCCCCTTCGACGCCGGGCGGCGCCGCGGCGGCACCGGGATCTCCCGGCGGCCGGAGAGGTAGGCGCCGGTGAGCGAGTCCGGGTGGCGCTCGATGGCCGCCGGCGGCCCCTCGGCCACGATGCGGCCGCCGTGCTCGCCGGCGCCGGGGCCGAAGTCCACGATCCAGTCGGCCTCCCGCATGGTCTCCTCGTCGTGCTCCACCACCACCACCGAGTTGCCCACGTCGCGCAGCCGCTTCAGGGTGGCGAGCAGCTTCCCGTTGTCCTTCTGGTGGAGCCCGATG
>DASRTO010000135.1:0-6617 GCA_035655915.1 Anaeromyxobacteraceae bacterium | reverse complement strand
CAGCACCTTCTCGTGCCGGGCCGAGGACGCGTTGCGGATGCGCGTCAGCATGTCGCCAATGGGATCGGTGAAGCTCATCGCGTCCTCCCTCACCAGCTCGACTTGATGACGCCGGTCACCTCGCCCGCCAGCGCGCGCTTGCGGAAGCAGATGCGGCACATCTGGAACTTGCGCAGGAACGCGCGCGGGCGCCCGCACAGCGGGCAGCGGTGGTAGGCGCGCGCCGAGAACTTCGGCTTTCGCTTGGCCTGCGCGATCTTGGACAGCTTGGCCATGTCCGGTCGTCTCCTTGGTCCCTACTGGCGGAAGGGCATCCCCAGGTGGCGCAGCAGCGCCCGCCCTTCCTCGTCGCTGCGGGCGGTGGTGACCACCGTGATGTTGAGCCCCTTGATCTTCTCGACCCGGTCGTAGTTGATCTCGGGGAAGATGATCTGCTCCTTCACGCCCAGGGTGTAGTTCCCCTTGCCGTCGAAGGCCTTGGGGGACACGCCCTTGAAGTCGCGCACCCGCGGGAGCGCGATGTTCACCAGGCGGTCGAAGAACTCGTAGGCCCGCTCGCCGCGCAGTGTCACCATGGCCCCGATGGACTGGCCCTGGCGCAGCTTGAAGTTGGCGATGGACTTGCGGGCCCGGGTCACCACCGGCCTCTGGCCGGTGATGGCGGAGAGCTGCTCCACCGAGGCGTCCAGGATCTTGCCGTTGGAGATGGCCTCGCCGAGCCCCATGTTCACCACCACCTTGTCCAGGCGGGGAGCCTCCATGGGGTTCGCGTACCCGAACTCCTGCACCAGGGCCGGGCGGATCTCCTTCAGGTACCGTTCCTTCAAGCGCGCTGCCATCTCGCCGTCTCCTCGCTCGTCACTCCCACGCCTGGTCGCACTGCTTGCACGCGCGCACCCGCCGGCCGTCCCGGCTGCGCACCACGTGCCGCACCCGGGTGGGCCGGTCGCACTTGGGGCAGACCACCATCACCTTGGAGAGGTGGATGGTCCCCTCCTTCTCCACGATGCCGCCTTGGGGCTGCGCCTGGCTGCGCCCCTTCTTGAGGTGGCGCTTCACCATCATCAGCTTCTCGACCCGCACCCGGCCGCTCTGGTGCAGCACCTCCAGCACCTTACCGGTTCGCCCCTTCTCCCTGCCGGCGATGACCTTGACGGTGTCGTTCTTGTGCACGTCCATCACAGCACCTCGGGCGCCAGGCTGATGATCTTCATGAACTTGCGGGCGCGCAGCTCGCGGGCCACCGGGCCGAAGATGCGGGTCCCGATGGGCTCCAGGTCCTTGTTGATGAGGACCGCCGAGTTGCCGTCGAAGCGGATGTAGCTGCCGTCGGGGCGCTTCACCTCGCGGGCGGTACGGACGACGACCGCCCGGGCCACCTCCCCCTTCTTGACCTTGGACTGGGGGATGGCCTCCTTGACCGAGACGACGATGACGTCTCCCACCGAGGCGTACTTGCGCTTGGTGCCGCCCAGCACCTTGATGCACATGACCTTCTTGGCGCCGGAGTTGTCGGCGACGTCGAGCATGGTCTGCTGCTGGATCATGGCCCTCTAGACCTCCGCCGCCTTCTCCAGGACCTCGACCACCCGCCAGCGCTTGTCCTTGGACAGCGGGCGGGTCTCGACCATCCGGACGCGGTCGCCGATCCGGCACTGCTGCTGCTCGTCGTGGGCCTTGAACTTGCTCGCCCGCGTCACGATCTTGCCGTACTGGCGGTCGGCGGCGCGGCGCTCCACGCGCACCACCACGGTCTTCGCCATCTTGTTGGAGACCACCACGCCGATGCGGCTCTTTCGGTTCCCGCGCTCCATGGTGCGTCACTCCTTCTTGGCGGCCTTCTCGGCCTTCCTGGCGGGCTTCTCGGCCTTCCTGGCGGGCCTCTCGGCCTTCTCCGCCCTGGCGGCGGGCGCCGCCGGCTCCCGGGCCTGACGCGTGAGGCCCAGCGCCAGCTCCCGCTTCACGGTGAGGACCCGCGCGATCTGGCGCCGGGTGGCCCCGAGCTCTGCCGTCGAGTCGAGCACGCCCGTCGAGTGCTTGGACTTCATCCCGAAGAGCTGCTGCTTCAGCTCCGCGGCCCGGCCCTGCAGCTCCTCGGGCTTCAACTGGCGCAGCTCGTTGGCGGTGGACATAGGCGGCGCTCCTCTACAGCCCGATGCCGCGCCTGACGACGCGGGTGGACACCGGCAGCTTGTGGGCCGCCAGGTGGAAGGCCTTCTGGGCCATGGGCTCGTCCACGCCCGCCAGCTCGTACAGCACCCGGCCCGGCTTGACCACCGCCACGTAGTACTCCACCGGGCCCTTGCCGGTGCCCATGCGGGTCTCGGCCGGCTTCTTGCTGATGGGCTTGTCCGGGAAGACCCGGATCCAGAGCTTGCCCCCGCGCTTGACGAAGCGGGTGATGGCCACGCGGGCCGCCTCGATCTGGCGGCTGGTGAGCCAGCCGCACTCGGTGGCGGCCAGGCCGAAGTCGCCCTGGTGCAGATCGGAGCCGCGGTAGGCCTTCCCGCGCATGCGCCCCTTCTGCATCTTGCGGAACTTGGTTCGCGCTGGCTGAAGCATGAGGTGGTTCTCCCGTGGCGTCCGGCCGGGCTAGACCCGCGCCAGGTCCTTGGCGGGGTGGAGCCCGCCCGACTGCGGCAGCACCTCGCCGCGCATGATCCAGACCTTGACGCCGATCTTGCCGTAGGTGGTGCGAGCCTCGGCGAAGCCGTAGTCGATGTCGGCGCGCAGGGTGTGCAGCGGCACGCGGCCCTCCCGGTACCACTCGTAGCGGGCCATCTCCGCCCCGCCGAGCCGGCCGGCGCAGGCCACCCGGATGCCCTTGGCGCCGAACTTGAGCGAGGTCTGGACCGACTTCTTCATGGCGCGCCGGAAGGCGATGCGGCGCTCCAGCTGGGTGGCGATGTTCTCGGCCACCAGTTGGGCGTCGGTCTCCGCCTTCCGGACCTCGACCACGTTCAGGTAGACCTCGTTGGGCGTGACCGCCTGCAGGTCCTTCTTGATGGCGTCCAGGCCGGCGCCGCGCTTGCCGATGACGATGCCGGGGCGGGCGGTGTGGACGTTCACCTTGATCTTGCTGGCGGCGCGCTCGATCTCGATCCGCGAGATGCCGGCCTGGCCCAGCTTCTCCTTGACGAACTCGCGGATGCGGATGTCCTCGTGCAGCCACTTGGCGTAGTTCTTCTCCTCGTACCACTTGGAGTCCCAGGACCGGATGATCCCGAGGCGGAAGCCGACCGGATGGACTTTCTGACCCATTGTGCGATCTCCTGAGCGGCCTCGGCGCTAGGCCCCGGTGCCGAGCTCCACGTACACGTGGCTGGTCTTCTTCTCGATGCGGGTGGCCCGCCCCATGGCGCGGGGCATGTAGCGCTTCCACTTGGGGCCCTGATCCACGGTCAGGGTCCGCACCCACAGCGCGTCCACGTCGACCCGCCCGCCCTTCTGCTCGGCGTTGGCCACCGCCGAGCGCAGCGCCTTGGCCAGGTGCTTGGCGGCGGCCTGGGGCGTGTAGCGAAGCATGGCCAGCGCCGCGCCCACCTTCATGCCGCGCACGTGGTCGGCCACCAGCCGCACCTTGCGGGGCGCCACCCGGAGGAAGCGCAGGCGGGCGTGGGGACCGGCCGGCGGGCGCGCCGCGGCGCGGGGCGCCGGGGCGGGGGCCTCGGCCTTCTCCACCTTCTCGGCGGCCTTGCCGGCGGCCTTGGCGGGGGCCTTGGGCTTCTCTGGGGCCTTCTTCTTGCGCGTCTCGGCCATGGCGACGTGGCTCCTCTACTTCTTGGGGGCGGCCGGGGCGGGGGCGGCCGGGGCCGGGGCGGCGGCCGGGGCCGGAGCGCCCGGCGTGGCGGGGGCGCCGACCGGACCGGCGGCCACCACCTTCTTCTCTCCGGTGTGCCCGTGGAAGGTGCGGGTGGGGGAGAACTCCCCCAGCTTGTGGCCCACCATGTTCTCGGTGACGAACACCGGGACGAACTTGCGGCCGTTGTGGACAGCGAAGGTGTGGCCCACGAAGTCGGGCAAGATGGTGCTCCGCCGCGACCAGGTCTTGATCACCGACTTCTTGCTGCCCCGGTTCGCGTCCTCGACCTTCTTGACGAGGTGCTTGTCGGCGAACGGGCCCTTCTTGATGGAGCGCGACATGATCCCTTCCCTATCAGTGCGGCTGGCTGCGCACGCCGGGGCGGCGCCTCGACACGATGAACTTGTCGGTGCGGCGGTTGTTGCGGGTCTTGAGGCCCTTGGTCTTCTGCCCCCACGGCGAGACCGGGTGGGGGTTGCCCTGGCCGGACTTGCCCTCGCCGCCGCCGTGCGGGTGGTCCACCGGGTTCATGGCCAGGCCGCGCACGGTGGGCCGGATGCCGAGCCAGCGGCTCTTGCCGGCCTTGCCGGTGCGGACGGTGGAGCTCTCCACGTTGGAGAGCTGCCCCACCGTGGCCTTGCAGTCCTGCAGCACCTCCCGCACCTCGCCGGAGGGCATGCGGATCTGGGCGTAGCGCCCGTCCTTGGCCATGAGCTGGCCGAAGGAGCCGGCGGAGCGGATGAGCTTGCCTCCCGAGCCGGGCTGCATCTCCACGTTGTGGATCACCGTACCCACCGGGATGGCGCGGATGGGCAGGGTGTTGCCGGGGCGGATGTCCACCGCCTCGCCGCTCTGCAGCACGTCCCCGACGTTCACCCCCACCGGGGCCAGGATGTAGCGCTTCTCGCCGTCGCGGTAGTGGAGCAGGGCGATGCGGGCGCTGCGGTTGGGGTCGTACTCGATGGCCGCCACCCGGGCCGGCACCCCGTCCTTGTCGCGCCGCCAGTCGATGAGCCGGTAACGCCGCTTGTGGCCGCCCCCCACGTGACGGGTGGTGATGTGGCCGTGGTTGTTGCGGCCGCCGCTCTTGCGCATCGGCCGGGTGAGCTTCCTCTCCGGCCGGTCCTTGGTGACCTCGGCGAAGTCGGACACCGACATGAGTCGGCGTCCGGGGCTGGTCGGCTTGTAGGTCTTGAGGGCCATGGGCGTCCTCGCTAGTGCAGCGATCGGAGCGTTCCGCTCCGGGTGGCACTCGCCTTGTTCGTACCGTGTCTCGATGGCAGCATTACGCGCCCTCGAACAGCGCGATGGTCTCTCCCGGCTTCAGGGTCACCACCGCCTTCTTCCAGCCGGGCCGCCGCCCGACGGTGCGCCCGACCCGCTTCACCTTCCCGGCGCGGAGCGCGGTGCGGACCGAGGTCACGTGCACGCCGAAGAGGGTCTCCACCGCCTGCTTCACCTGGACCTTGGTGGCGCCGCGGTGGACCTCGAAGGCGTACTGATGGTGCTCCTGGCGGCTCCGCTCGGCCTTCTCGGTGATGAGCGGGCGCTTCACGACGTCCTGGTGCGCGAGGTTCATGTGAGCGTCGCCTCCAGCTTCCTGGCTGACTCGGCGGTGAGCACCAGGGTCTCGTGCCTGAGGATGTCGTAGACGTTGAGCCCCTCGGCGGCCAGGAAGTCGGAGCCAGGGAGGTTGCGCACCGACTTCATGAGGTTCACGTTGCCGCCGCCGTCCACCACCAGCGCCCGGGGCGCGCCCAGCGCCAGCAGCACCTTGCCGGCCTCGCCGGTCCTGGGGGCGCCCGGCTGCCACCGGTCCACGATGAGGAGCTTCTTCTCCCGCGACCGGAGCGACAGGGCCGATCGCAGCGCCGCCTTGCGGACCTTGCGGGGCACGTCGTACGAGTAGTCCCGCGGCGTGGGCCCCATGGCCTTGCCGCCGCCCACCCATTGCGAGGCCCGCGTCGATCCCTGGCGGGCCCGGCCGGTGTGCTTCTGGCGCCAGGGCTTCTTGCCGCCGCCGGAGACCAGCGAGCGGCTCTTCACGGCGTGCGTCCCGGAGCGGTCGGAGGCCAGCTTGGCCTTCACCACCTCGTAGAACAGGTGCTCGTTCACCGGGGCGGCGAAGACGGCGTCGGCGAGGTCGATCTCGCCGACCTTCTTGCGGTCCAGGCTGTAGACGTCGAACTTTGCCATGGGCGTCTCGGCTTCTTCCGGCGGGGGACGAGCCCCCGCCCTACGGTCATTTGATCTCGACGTCCACCCCGGCGGAGAGGTCGAGCTTCATGAGGGCGTCGAGCGTCTGGCTCGTCGGCTCGAGGATGTCGAGCAGGCGCTTGTGGGTGCGGATCTCGAACTGCTCGCGCGACTTCTTGTCCACGTGCGGGCTGCGGAGCACCGTGAACTTGTTGATCCGGGTCGGCAGCGGAATCGGCCCGGCCACCTTGGCGCCGTGCCGCTTCGCGGTCTCCACGATCTCGCCGGCCGCCTGGTCGAGCAGCTTGGAGTCGTAGGCCTTGAGCCGGATCCTGATCCTCTGGGTTGCCATTCTCTGCGCCTCGGGGTTCGCCGGAGCGCGGCGCGGCGTCTCCGCCGCCGTTCGCTCGGCTGCTTCTTCCGTTCTCCCGGCGGGGACGAGCCCCCGCCCTACATGGTCTCCTCGGTGTGATCGGCGGGGGACGAGCCCCCGCCCTACTCCACCACCTCGGCCACGGCGCCGGCGCCCACCGTCCGGCCGCCCTCGCGGATGGCGAAGCGCAACTGCTTCTCCATGGCGATGGGGGTGATGAGCTCCACCTCCATGGTGATGTTGTCG
>DASRTO010000134.1:0-5900 GCA_035655915.1 Anaeromyxobacteraceae bacterium | reverse complement strand
TGCCGGAGGGAGAGCGGCCTTCTCATCCCATCTCGACGGGTTGCTCGCCGCAAGATCGGCTTCCACGTCGCGCGTATGCACGGACGCAGCGGCTCGCTGCGGAGGCCGCCTCCGGCGAGACCGGGCCGCCTCCCAATCCGGAGCGCCCGGGCGCGGCGTCAGGCGTCGCGGTCCTTGCCCTCCACCAGCCCGTGGCGGGAGAGCTTCTCGTAGAGCGTGGAGCGGTGCAGCCCGGCCAGCTCGGCTGCCCTGGCGACCGAGCCGCCGGCCTCGCGCAGGAGGTCCTCCAGGTACTTGCGCTCCCAGGCGTCGCGGGCGCGCCGGTAGCGCCCCTCGCCGGTCTCCACCTCGGGCCGCGGGCGGGCCGCGATCTCCGGGGGGAGGTCGGCCGGCATCAGGGCCTCGCCGCGGGCCAGCAGCAGGGCCCGCTCCAGCGCGTGCTCCAGCTCGCGGACGTTCCCGGGCCAGTCGTGGTCCAGCAGCACCCGCATGGCCTCCGCGTCGGGCACGAGCGGCGGCCGCCCCAGCCGCAGCGCCTGCTTCCGCACCAGGTGCTCCACCAGGAGCGGGATGTCCTCCTTGCGCTCGCGCAGCGGGGGCAGCCGGAGGGGCACCACCCGGATGCGGTACCACAGGTCCTCGCGGAACCTGCCCTCGGCGACGGCCTTCTTGAGGTCCTCGTTGGTGGCGCAGACCACCCGCACGTTCGCCTTGCGGGGCTTGCGGCTCCCCACCGGGATGTACTCGCCGTCCTGCAGCACGCGCAGCAGCTTGGGCTGGAGCAGGGGCGGCAGGAGCCCGATCTCGTCGAGGAAGAGCGTGCCCCCCTCCGCCTCGGCGAAGAAGCCGGCCCGCGGCTGGTCGGCCCCGGTGAAGGCCCCCTTCTCGTGACCGAACAGCTCCGACTCGGCCAGGTTCTCCGGGATGGCGCTCATGTTGATGGCCAGGTAGGGCCCGGTGGCCCGCTGGCTCAGGGCGTGGATGGCGCGCGCCAGCAGGTCCTTGCCGGTGCCGCTCTCCCCCTCGATGAGCACCGGGACCTCGGACGGGGCGATGCGCTCGGCGACCTGCAGCACCGCCTTCATGGCCGCCGACTCCCCCACCATCCCCTGCAGCGAGAAGGCGCCCCCCAGCGCGTCCTTGAGGCGGGCGTTCTCGCGCCGCAGCCGGCCGTGCTCCACCGCCCGAGTGACCACCAGCTCCAGCTCGTCCGGCTCGAAGGGCTTCTTCAAGTAGTCGAAGGCCCCGGCCTTCATGGCTTCGATGGCGGTCTCCACGGTGGCGAAGGCGGTCATGATCACCACCGGAACCGCGGGGACCTCGCGCTTGAAGCGCCGGAGCCCCTCCAGGCCGTCGATGCCCGGCATGCGCAGGTCGGTGACGATGCAGTCGAACTCGGCGCGGCCGAGGGCCGGAAGCGCCTCGGCCACCGAGGCGAAGTCGAAGATCTCGAAGGAGCGGCCGATGGCGCGCTTCACCATCTGCCGGGCCGAGTCCAGATCGTCGATGACCATGACGCGGGGCTTCACGCGGACGCCTCCTTGGGCCCGGGCAGGCGGATGCGGAAGGTCGCGCCCGCGCCGGGACGGCTCTCCACCTCGACCGAGCCGCCGTGGGCCTCGGCTGCCTGGCGCACGATGGCCAGGCCGAGGCCGGTCCCGTCGGCCTTGGTGGTGTAGAAGGGCTCGAAGACATGGGCCTGCACCTCGGCGCCCATCCCCGGCCCGGTGTCGGCGAAGTCCACTCCCACGCCGCTTCCCTCGCGGTGGAGGTGCACCGAGAGCCGCCCGCCGGCGGGCTGCATGGCCTGCACCGCGTTGACGCACAGGTTGAGGAAGGCCTGGCGCAGCATCTCGGCGTCGGCCCGGACCTCCGGCACGTCCGGGTCCACCAGCACCTCGGTCTGCACTCCGGCCTGGGCCGCGGCCGGTCCCACCACCTCCACCGCCTCGCGCAGCACCGGCTCCACGGGCTGGACGGTGGGGCGGACGGTGCGGGCGCGGGCGAAGACCAGGAAGCGCTCGATGAGGCCGGCGGCCCGCCCCACCTCCCGCTTGACGGCCTCCAGGTCGGGACGGTTGGCGTGGTCGGAGGGCAGCTCGCGCAGCACCACCGCCGTGTAGCCCCGCATCACGTTGAGGGAGTTCCCCAGCTCGTGGGCGAAGCCGGCGGCGATGCCGCCCAGGGTGGCCAGCCGGTCGGCCCGGAGCACCTCGCCGGTCTTCTGGGCCACCCGCTCCTCCAGCGAGTCGATGAGGCGCTGGTTCTCCTCGCCCCGCTCGCACAGGCGCCGGGACATACGGTTCACGGCGCGCACCAGCTCGGCCAGCTCCCGGTCCTGGGGGATGGGCAGCTGCACCCCGCCCTCCTCGGCGAGCGTGTCGGCCGCGGCGATGACCTGCTCCAGCGGCCGCGTGATATGGCGCAACAGCATCATCGCCAGCAGGTGCCCCATGGCGATCCAGAAGCCGGCGATGAGGGCCACTCCCCACCCCAGGCGCCGGGCGCTGCCCACCACCTCCTCGTGCTGGTAGTCCACCTGCACCACCCCCACCAGCGTGCCCTCGCGGAGCACCGGCGCGCCGGCCACGATGCCCTGCGGGTGGACCAGCCGGTCCAGCGCCTCCAACGGGCTCTCGGCGACCTGGAACACCGTGGGGGGCGTCCGTTCGGGGCAGCGCTCGCCCAGGCGGCTGGCGCAGGCCACCAGCGTCCCGGCCCGGTCCACCGTCCAGCAGCGGTCGAAGGGGCCAGACTGCAGCAGGCGGTCCATCACGTCTTGAAGCGCCTCGCGCCCGCCCGGCGCCACGCCCTGGGGGCCGAGCCAGCGCGAGGCCGCCTGGGCCGCCGAGGCGGCGATGGCGCTTCCCTCGCGGGCCAGCAGCTCCTGGCCGCGCACCACCTCGCGCCAGAGCGCCACCGCGGTGACGCCGCTGGTGGCGAAGACGACCACGCCCGCCACCAGGACGAAGAGCTTGAGCCGCAGCGTCACGGCCGCTCCGTACCGGTCCGGCGAGGCCTGCCGGCCCCCAGCCCCTGTTCGCGCGGGACCATGCCTGTCTAGAATGCCACGCCGTGGTGCGCCGGCCCCTATTTTCCGCCGCCCTCGCCGTCGGCGCGGTGCTGATGGCCGGCCTGACCATCGCCGGGGTGGTCCGCCTGGTGGACTACGTGGACAACGACCCCGGGTTGTGCGCCCAGTGCCACCGGGCCAGCCCGGAGTTCGCCCTCTGGACCCGCGGTAGCCACCGATCGGTGGCCTGCCAGCGCTGCCACCACTCCAGCCGCCCCCAGCAGCTGGCCATGCTCCGGGCCTTCCTGGCCGGGCGCTCCCCCGCCGATCGCCAGGAGCACGCCTCGGTCCAGGTGGGCGCCTGCGCCGCCTGCCACCTCTCCCACGACGCCAACTGGCCCCAGGTGGGCGGCTCGCGGGGGCACCTGGTTCACGTGGAGCAGCGGAAGATCGCCTGCGTCACCTGCCACGCCGCGGGGGTCCACGGGTTCGAGCCGGTGGTGACGGCCTGCCGCAGCTGCCACGGGGAGCACGGGGTGCGCGAGGCCGGCATGGGCAAGCTCCACTGCTTCGCCTGCCACGATTTCCTCTCCGCGGATCCGGGGCTGCGCCCCACCCGCCGCGACTGCCTGCGCTGCCACCGGGCCGAGGGCGTGCTGCCGGCCCGCTTCAGCGACGACGCCCCCATGCAGTTCGACTGCGGCGAGTGCCACAAGCCCCACGCCCGGCCGCCCCAGGCCGAGCACGTGGCCTGCGAGACCTGCCACGCCGGCATGGCCAAGGCCGGCCTGCACGGCTGGCGCGGCCACGGCGGCGCCTGCGCCGCCTGCCACAAGGCCCACGTCTGGCGAACCGGGCGCGCCGACTGCCTGCGCTGCCACCCGCAGGGAGGCGGCGAGCGCTGCGGCCACGCGCTGGCCCAGGGGCGCGACTGCGCCGGCTGCCACGGCTTCCGCGGCGCGGCCAGGCCGCTCGGCCCGAAGCTCCGGCCTTGAGGGCCCCTACTCCGACCCCTTCAGCCGCTCGTACTCGGCGGGATGCTCGTCGCGCATCGCCTCCAGGCTGATCTTGCCGTTCAGCCAGATCCAGCTCATGGGGAAGATCGAGGGCTTGAGGTGCACGTTGTAGAAGTGCACGCAGAAGAGGAACAGGATGGCCAGGGTGGCCTCCTCGCCGTGGATGATCTGGGCCGCCGCCAGCACCCACGCCGGCAGGATCTTGGCGAAGAAGACCGGGAACCAGAAGACGAAGCCCGACCCGACCATCATGATGATGCCCCAGAAGACGGCCCAGTAGTCGAACTTCTCCAGGTAGTTGTAGCGGTCGAAGCGCGGCTTCTGCTTGCCGACCCCGAGCATGTAGAGGAGGTTGTCGCGCATGTCGAGGGCGTCCTTGGGCCCCGGCAGCATCGACAATGGCAGCCGCTTCCTGGCGGCGAGGAACGTCAGGTAGAAGAGGTGGTAGGCGCCGGAGACGATGATCAGCACCGCCGCCACCCGGTGCACCACCCCGGCGCCGTGCGGCCCGCCGAACAGCGCCAGGAACTTGCGCGAGCTCTCCACCGCCTCGGGCGAACCGGCGCCGCGGAGCGGCCAGCCGGTGAGGCCCAGCAGGATCACGCCGGTGAGCATCAGCCAGTGCTGGAGGCGCTGGTGGATGTCGAAGCGCTGCACCATCACTTCGGCCTCGGGGTCGTGGGCGTGCTCCTTCCGCCGGGCCAGGCGCTGGCGCAGCTCGTAGACGAAGTCGATGAGCACGTGCAGCGCGAAGAAGAGCAGGGTGAGGGCGGTGAGCCACGAGAACATCACGTGGACGAAATGCGGCACCTTGCTCTCGCTCTCGTAGAGCGGGCGGTGGCTCACCACCGAGGCGAAGGTGTCGTTGGCGCCCTGGTGGCACTGGCCGCAGGTCTTGGCCCGGTTGGCCTTGGCCACCGGCGAGGCCGGGTCGTCCTTGCCGGCGATGGCGTGCGAGCCGTGGCAGTCGGCGCAGCCGGGAGCGCGGGTGGACCCGAGGGCCACCAGGCGGCCGTGGATGGAGTCGCGGAAGGTCAGCACCACGTCGCCCTTGAGGCCGGCCGCCTCGGTGAGGCGCGGGTCGTCGTGGCAGGCCTGGCAGCGCCCGGAGATGGCGCGCGCCTCGGGGCTGGCGCGCCCGTCGGTGCTGGCGACGGCGTGGATCGGGCCGTGGCAGTCGGCGCAGGTCGGGCCGGCCACCGGGCGGTCCTGGCGCAGCCAACGGCCGTGCACGCTCGCCTGCAGCGCCTCCACCACCTCGCCGTGGCAGGTAGCGCAGGCGAGCCAAGCCCGCGGCGCCGGGGAGACCGGCTCCATCTCCAGCGGCTTCCCTGGCGGAGGCGCCAGCACCCGGCCCTTCTCGTCGCGCCTGGGGCGGAGGGCGCGGGCGTAGCGGTCGGCGAGGGCCTGCTCCTCCCCCGACAGCGGCGGCAGGTCGTGGGGCCCGGGGGCCTCGTAGCCGGCGTGGCAGTCCGTGCAGGCGAACTCGCCATGGACCGACTTCAGGAACTCGGCGGGGCGCACCCCGGCCTCGCCGGGCTTGGACGCCTCGTGGCAGTCCAGGCAGGCCTGGTTGGCCGGATTCGGCTTGGGCGCGTCCCCGGCCGCGGCCCTGCCGGAGAGGAGGAGGGCGGCGGCAACGAGGAAGATGGGTCGCATGGGCGTGGCCCCTGTCTGCAATGGAAGTGCCCCGAACGGCGCAGGATAAGCTACCGGGGGAACGAGATATTGCGCTGGATCAGGTTCCGGGAGAGGCGCATCCCCTGCGCCCGGGGTCCCCATCCGAGAAAGGCGCTGCGCCACCTGGCCAGCCGCCCTCGCGCTCCCGGAAGCGACGCGCGGCCACGGCCGGATGACCGGGGCCGCGCGGG
>DASRTO010000133.1:0-17601 GCA_035655915.1 Anaeromyxobacteraceae bacterium | reverse complement strand
CCGAAAGCAGATCGACACGCATGGGGCGCGGCACTAGGCCGCGGCGGGCGGCTACCAGGGCCACAGCGGCCGGTGGACGGCGCGGAACGGCCAGGGAACGGTCGCCGCCACCGCCAGCGCCGCGGCCGTGAAATAGACGGCCGCCCGCCACCAGCGGTCCACCTCCGCCACCGCCCGCCGCGCCCGCGCGCTCCCCAGGTGGGCCAGCGCCGCCGCCAGCAGCGCCAGCAGCGGGTGCTCCACCAGCCAGTAGCGGAGCTGCGAATCGCCCATGGCCGCGCCGGGGGCCGAGAGCGCGCTCCGGGTGATGGGGCTCGCCAGGAAGTAGAGGGCCAGGCCCAGGAGGACCTGCAGGTCGATGGCGCCGGTGAGGATCGCGGCCGAGCGCCGCCCCAGCGGCGTGTAGGGCCGGGCCGCGAGCCAGCCCGCCCAGGCGACCACCAGCGCCTGGATGGCGGCGGCGACGACGACCCAGCGGACGAACGAGTGGAGCGCGAGCAGGAATGGGTACACGGGTCCTCCGGGTGGCGCCGGGAACCTGCCACGGACCCGGCTCCAGCCTCAACCTCCCCGCAGGGGTCGTGCCGGACCCGGGCTGTCGCGCTGGGTGTCCGATACGGATGGTGACCAGATCGGCTAGGATCGAGCCGTGCGTCACGCCCTGGCCATGGCCGCCGTGGCGGCGGCCGCCTGCACGGGGTCCAGCGCGCCGGGGGGATCCACCGGCGGACTGCCGCAGGTGGCCTGCACCGCCAGCCCACCGCTGGCGCCGGTGGGGACGCCGGTGGTGGTGCGCTGCACCGCCAGCCCCGGCGCCGCCGGCCCGGCATGGGCGGTCGAACCGCCGGGCGCGTCGCTGCTCCCCCAGGCCGGCAACGAGGCCACCCTCACCGTCCACGCCGGCTCGGTGGGTCCGTCCTTCGGCGACACCGTCTTCCTGGTGAGGGCCGCCTACCGCAACGCCGCCGGCGAGGGCACCGGGGCGGCGGCCGTGACCATGCTCGGCAACACCTGGATCGCCCGCAGCGGCGCGGCGGCGGTGCTGGCGGTGGCCTCGGACGGGACGCCGCTGGCGGCGCCCCTGGCGCTGCAGGGTACGCCCGGCCCGGTGCTGGCCATGGCGGGGCGGGCCGACGGGGCGGTCCTGGTGGCCCAGAACCCTCAGGCGGGCCCGCCGGTGCGGGTGCACGACCGGAGCGGCGTCGCCCTCGGGTCCTTCGACGCCGCCGACGCCGGCGGGGCCGCGCTCTTCGACGCCGCGGCCCCGCCGCGGGCCATCCAGCAGATGCGCGACGGGACGGTGTGGGTCACCGGCGGCACGCGCCCCGTCATCTACGAGCCCGGCGGACGCTTCCGCGGCCGGGCCGCCGAGGCGCCCGCCGAGACCATGGGGCTCACCCAGCTCCCCGACGGGCGGGTGGCGGTCACCTACCGCTACGCCTGGGGCATCGGCTTCTACGACGAGGCGGGGGCCACCCTGACGAAGAAGGCCATCGCGGCCACCGCCCCGAGCGGCGAGTCCTACGGCGCCGCCGGGGCCCTGCTGGCGCTCGCCGACGGCCACCTGCTGCTGGCAGCGGCGCACTTCGCCCCCGCGGGGTGGACCGGCACCCTGCTCCGGCTCGATCCGGAGCTGCGGCTCGACGCGGAGCTGGCTGCGTCGGCGCGGGTGCCGCGCAACGTGCCGCGGGCGCTCTCGCTGGCGGGCTCGGCCCTCGACGCCGCCCCCTCGCCCGCGGGGGGCGACACCGCCGCCACCTGCCCGCGCCGCTTCGCCGCCGATCTGTCCGGATCGGCGGGCTGCCTCGACGCCTCCACGGACTTCCTGGGCGTGGCCCACCTCGGTCCCGCACTGGCCGGCCCGGCCCGGCCGCCCTGATGAATCAGTGCCGCATGGGCGGGTCCCCGGCAGCGCGGCGGACGCGATCCAGGATCTCGTCCATGCCGACGCTCTTGGGGATGTACCCCTGGGCGCCCAGCAGCTCGGCTTCCCACTCGAACCCGTAGGCCGAGAGGATGAGGATGGGGACGGCGGCGCTGCGCGGCTCGGCCCGCATGCGCTCCATCACCCCCCAGCCGTCCAGCACCGGCATCTTGAGGTCGAGGAGCACGATGCCGGGCGCTTCCTCGGCGACCTTGTGCAGCGCCGCCTCGCCGTTCCCGGCCTGCTGCACCGGGTAGCCCGCTTCCGCCAGGACCTCCGCCAGCGTCTCGCGGAAGTCGTCGTCGTCGTCGACCACCAGGATGTACTGGCCGGGCGTCATGGCTCAAGGATACGCGGGGCCTCGCAGGATCTCGGCGATCTCCGAGGCGATGCGGCGGGCCTCGGCGACCCTCCCCGGGTCGAGCGACACGGCGCCCACCACCGGGTGGCCGCCGCCTCCGTATCGCTCGCAGATCTTGGCGATGTCGTGGGTCCGTGGCACGCGGGCCCATGGGTTCGACCCCACCGAGACCTTGGCCCGCTTGGGGTCCCGGGAGACCACCACCGTGTAGCGCGACTCCGGAAAGAGGTCGTAGGCGATGAACTTGTTGGCGGCCTCCACGCCCGTGTCCGCCAGGTCCACCGTCACCACCCCGCCGTTCTCCCGGGCCAGGCGCCGCACCGTCTCGATGGAGCGGGCGTGCCTTTCCAGGATGGGGCCCAGCGGGTCTCGCACCCAGGGCTCGGCGGCGATCTCCCCGAGCGGGCGCGAGCGCATGGCCTCGATGATGCGGTCCGGGAGGGCCAGGTCCCGGCTGGCCTCCAGCAGGGTCATGAGGCGCAGGGCCGGCTCCTCCAGCCGCACCGCCACCGCCGCCGAGGGGAAGCGGGCGGCATCGATGACGTCGGCCCAGCGGGTGAGCTCGGTGAGATCCGGCGCCCGCCAGCCGAAGCGCTCCTCCAGCACCCGGGCGGCGAAGCCGCAGCAGCTCGGCGCCGTCGGGTCCCAGAAGTGGTTGGGGTTCCGGGCGCGCTCGAAGGCCTCCCGCCACTCGGGGCGGTGGAAGGCGCTCTGGTGGTGGTCGAACCACCAGTCGAGGCGGGGGTTGGGGGACCAGCGGAAGTCCACCACCACGTTCAGGTCGGCCTCGAAGGCGTCGGCCGGGAAGGGGTCGCCCTGGTGGTGCTGCACCGGCTGGTGATCGAGCCGCGAGAGCCGCGACCCCTCCCGCTCCCGCAGGAAGCGCCCCACCAGCGCCGCCGAGGCGGCGCCGTCGAAGCAGCTGCCGTGGTAGAGGAGCTTCCCAAGCATCGGGACGGCGCAACATAGTGACTGGCCGGCCGCTCCGTCAAATGCGAATCGCCCGCCCGCCCCGGCGGGGGCGCCGCTTGTCGACGCCCGCGCCCCCCCGGGTTAGACTCCGCCCCGATGGACGCCATTCGCGTCGGGGCCCTCCTCGACGACACTCGGTACGACCTCCGGCTGACGCTGGTCGCGGGAAGGCAGGGGCTTTCCCGCCGCGTGAGCTCGGCCCGCATCCAGAAGCCGGGGCTGGTGCTGGCCGGGTTCACCGAGAACCTGCACCAGGAGCGGCTGCAGGTCTTCGGCAACACCGAGATGAGCTACCTGCGCACCCTGCCGCGCGAGCGCAAGGTGGAGGTGCTGCGCGCCTTCTTCGCCCAGGACGTGGCGGCGCTGGTCGTCACCAAGGACCTGGAGATCCCGCCCGAGATGGCGGCCGCCGCCGAGGAGGCCGGGGTGGCGCTGCTCCGGACCAGCCACCTCTCCAGCGTCTTCATCGCCTCGGTCCAGGCCTGCCTGGAGGACTCGCTCACCGCCTCCACTTCCATGCACGGCGTGCTGCTGGACGTCTTCGGCGTGGGCATCCTCCTGCTCGGCAAGTCCGGCATCGGCAAGAGCGAGATCGCCCTCGATTTGGTGATGCGCGGCCACCGCCTGGTGGCCGACGACATCGTGGACGTGAAGCGCAAGGGTGAGAGCGTGGTGGGCCAGGGGTCCGACATCATCAAGTACCACATGGAGGTGCGCGGCCTGGGCATCATCAACATCAAGGACCTCTTCGGCGTGGCCGCCATCCGCGAGCGCAAGAAGATCGAGATCGTGCTGGAGCTGACCGACTGGGACCCGAGCGTGGAATACGACCGGCTGGGCGTGGAGGAGCGCAAGTTCCGCATCCTGGACACGGAGATCCCCGTGATGGTGGTGCCGGTGCGCCCCGGGCGCAACATGACCACCATCGTGGAGGTGGCGGCGCGCAACCACCTCCTGAAGCTCCAGGGGCACCATTCGGCCCGCGAGTTCCAGGACCGCTTGAACCGCGCCATCGCCACCGCGCCCGGCGGGACGGTCGGGGGCACGGACGTCGAATGAGCGGCGCGACCCAGCGGCCGCGTCCGGAGGCGGACGGACCCCAGGTCGTGATCCTCACCGGCGTCTCCGGATCGGGCAAGAGCACCGCCCTCCGGGCCCTGGAGGACGCCGGCTTCTACTGCGTCGACAACCTCCCCATCGTCTTCCTGGAGAAGCTCCTGGAGCTGTCCGGCCACACCGCCGGCGAGGTGTCGCGGCTGGCCCTGGTGGTGGACGCTCGCGAGGGTCGCTTCCTCCATGACGCCCCGCGCGTCATCGACGACGTGCGCAAGAAGGGCGCCCGGGTGCAGGTCCTCTACCTCGACGCCTCCGACGACTCGCTGCTGCGCCGCTACTCGGAGACTCGGCGGCGCCACCCGCTCGCCGGCGAGTCGGGCAGCGTCCCGGAGGGCATCGCCGCGGAGCGGCGGGCGCTGGCCGCCCTGAAGGAGCTGGCCGACGAGGTGGTGGACAGCTCGGCGCTGACCGTCCACGAGCTGAAGCGCCTCTTCCAGAGCCGCTTCGTGGGGGGCGGTGCCGCGCGCATGGGCGTCACGGTGGTCTCCTTCGGCTTCCGCTGGGGCATCCCCTCCCACGCCGACTTGGTGCTGGACGTCCGCTTCCTGCCCAACCCGTACTTCGTCCCGGAGCTGAAGCCCCTCACCGGGGTGGACGCCCGCGTCCGCGACTACGTGCTGGGCCAGGCCGACGCCCGGGCCTTCGTGGACAAGGCCGCCGACCTGTGCGGCTTCCTCATCCCGCGCTATCGGTCCGAGGGCAAGAGCTACCTCACCCTGGCGGTGGGGTGCACTGGCGGCAAGCACCGCTCGGTCTCCATCGCCGGGGCCCTGGCCGAGCGGCTCGGCTCCGCGGGGACCGACGTGCGCGTCTGGCACCGCGACGTGGAGAAGGAGTAGCCGGTGGTCGGGCTGGTGGTGGCCACCCACGGGCGCCTGGCGGAGGAGCTCCTCCGCACTGCCGAGGGGATCGTCGGCGCCGTGGCCGCGGCCCGGGCCGTCTCCATCTCCGCCGACCGGCCCATGGAGGAGGCGCGGGAGGACCTGGCCGGCGCCATCCGGGCGGTGGACCAGGGCGAGGGCACCCTGGTGCTCACCGACATGTTCGGCGGCACCCCCGCCAACCTGGCGCTCACCTTCCTCGACGGCCGGGTGGAGGTGCTCACCGGCGTCAACCTGCCCATGGTGGTGAAGTTCGCGGCCACCCGCGGCGACGGCCTCTCGCTCCGGGCCACCGCCGAGCTCCTCGAAGGCTACGGCCAGAAGAACATCGCCCTGGCCAGCGAGCTGCTGAGGCAGCGGACCGCGAGCGGTGGCCGGCCGTGATCGCGCTGGTCCGCGTCGACAACCGCCTGCTCCACGGCCAGGTCCTCGAGACCTGGCTTCCCCGGCTCGGGGCCCGCTCGGTGGTGGTGGCCGACGACGACGCGGCCCGGAGCCCCCTGGCGCGCGCCGCCATGACCCTGGCGCTGCCGGCCGGCCTCCCCGCCGCGGTGCTCCCCGTGCACGAGGTCCGCTGGGCCGAGCTGGCCGCCGCACCGGAGCGGGTGCTGGTGCTGGTGCGCGAGGTGGCGGATCTGGAGAGGGCCGCCGCCGCCGGGCTCACCCCCGCGCGGGCGCCCACCCTGAACGTCGGCAACGTGCACTACGGCACCGGGCGGCGGGCCATCACCCCTTCGGTGTACCTGTCCGGCGAGGAGGTCGAGGTGCTGCGGCGCCTCGCCGCCCGCGGCTTCGCGGTGGAGGTGCGCGCCGTGCCGGGCGAGCCCCCGGTGGGGCCGGACGAGATCGAGCGCCGCTACGCGGCGGCGACCCAGGGATAGACTCGTGGCCATCGTGGACTACCTCCTTCTCGGCGCGGTGGCGGGCCTGGCGGCCGTGGAGCGCAAGGGCTTCCTGCAGGCAATGCTCTCGCGGCCGGTGGCGCTGGCCCCGGCGGTCGGCCTGGCGCTGGGCGATCTGCAGGGCGGCCTGCTCCTCGGCCCACCCCTGGAGCTGCTCTGGCTCGGCGCCGTGAACCTGGGGGCGGCCCTGCCCGCCAACGAGGCCCTGGGCGCGGCGGCCATCGCCGGGGCGGCGGTGCTGGCCGGACGGGGCCTGGGGACCGGGGTCACCCCGGCGGTGGCCCTGCTGGCGGTGGTGGCCTGCGCTCCGGTGGCGCTCCTGGGCCGCCGGGTCGATGCGCTGGTGGAGCGCTGGAACGAGCGGCTGGCGGCCCGGGCCGAGGCCCTGCTGGAGGCGGGCGACGCCCGCGGCGCCATCCGGGAGAACCTCTACGGCCTGCTCCTGCCCTTCGGCGTGGCCGCCCTGCTCGCCCCGGCCGCCGCGGCCGCGGCCGGGGCGCTGGTGCCGCTGGCGCTTCGGGCGGCGCCCGGCGCCGCGGCGCCCCTGGCCGGCGGCTTCTGGGCCCTGGCCGGCTTCGCCGCCGCCGCCGGGGCGCGGGCGGTGCGCGGCGAGCGCTCGCGCCGCATGTTCCTCGGGGCGCTGCTCGCCGGAGCGCTCCTGTGGGCCTGCCTCCTGGCCTGGGGGTGGCTGGCATGAGGGGCGCGCCGTGAGGATCCCGCGCCGTACGCTGGCCCGCGTCCTGTGGCGCTGCCTGTTCCTCCAGGCGGCCTGGAACCGGCGCGGCATGCAGAACCTGGGGTTCGCCTACGCCATCGATCCGGCGCTGCGCGCCCTCTACCCCGAGCCGGAGCGGCGGCGCGAGGCGCTCCGGCGCCACCTGTGCTTCTTCAACTGCCACCCCTACACGGCGGCGGCCATCCTGGGCGGCGCCATCCACCACGAGGAGCGGGTGGCCCGCGGCGAGGAGCCCTCCGGCGGCCCCGGGGACTACAAGGCCACCCTGCAGGGGCCGCTGGCCGCGGTGGGCGACGGCTTCTTCTGGACCGGGCTGCGGCCGCTCCTGGGCGCGGCGGCCGCCCTGGGCACCCTGCTCGCCGGCTGGCCGGCGGTGGTGGCGGCCCTCCTGCTCTACAATGCCCTGGCGCTGGGGCTCCGGGCCCGGCTCTTCCTGGCCGGCTACCGCGGCGGCGACGCGGTGGTGGAGGAGGTGTCGCGGCTCCAGCTGCCGCGGCTGGCCGGGCGCTTCCGCGACGCGGGGGCGGCGGCCTGCGGCCTCGCTGCCGCCACGGTGGCGGCGCGGGCCCACGGGGTCTCCGGCTGGGAAGGGGCCGCCCTGGCCCTCCTGGCCGCCGCGCTGGGCTGGCCGGCGCTGGGCCGGGGTGCGCGCCTGCTGCCGGCGGCCTACGCCGCCGCCGCCGCGGGGGCGGCCGTGTCGCTGCTCCTCGGCCTGGGCCAAGGGGGGCCCTGACCCATGGCCCGCCTGGAGAGGAGCTTCGAGATCGTGAACACCCTGGGCCTCCACGCCCGGGCGGCGGCGCAGCTGGTCCAGGCCGCCAACCGCTTCCACTCCGACATCACCGTGGAGAAGGACGGGCTGCTGGTGAACGGCAAGAGCATCATGGGCGTGCTCACCCTGGCCGCCGGCAAGGGTTCGCAGATCGTGGTGGCGTGCGAGGGGGAGGACGCCCCGGCCGCCATGGAGGCGCTGGCGGTGGTCATCCGGGCCGGGTTCGGGGAGAGGTGACCGTGGCCGGCCCCACTACCCTCTTCGGCCTCGCCGCCTCGCCGGGGGTCGCCATCGGGCGCGCCTGGGTGGTGGACCAGCGCCGGGTGCGCACCCCGCGGCGGAACCTGGGGGCGGAGGAGGTGGAGGCGGAGCTCGGGCGGCTCGACGCCGCACTGCAGGCCTCCGACCGGCAGCTGGCCGAGGTCCGGGAGAAGGTGAAGCAGTCCGAGAGCGCCGAGCACGTCGCCATCATCGACATGCACCGCCTCATGCTCCACGACCCGATGCTGGTGGAGGAGGCGCGCCGCCTGGTGCGCGAGGGGCGCGTCAACGCCGAGTGGGCGGTGAAGCGGGCGGTGCGCGGCATCAAGGGGTCCTTCGCCCCCGTCGCCGACGAGTACTTCAAGGAGCGGCGCGCCGACGTGGACTACGTAGGGGAGCGCATCATCAAGAACCTCCTGGGCGAGCGGCCCGACGTGGCCGAGCTGCCGCCGGAGGGCTCGGTGATCGTGGCTCGCGACCTGTCGCCGGCCGACACCGCGCTCCTGCTCTACGAGCGCAAGGTGGCCGGCTTCGTCACCGACGCCGGCGCCCTCACCAGCCATACCGCCATCATCGCGCGGGCCCTGGAGGTGCCGGCGGTGGTGGGAGTGGGCCGGGCCACCGCGCTCGCCAGCCGCGGCGACTGGATGGTGGTGGACGGCGGCCGGGGCCAGGTGATCCTCGACCCCACCCCCGGCGAGCGCGCCGACTACGAGGCCGCCCGCGAGCGCTACCGGGCCCAGGAAGCCGAGCTGGCCAGGCTCCGCGACCTGCCGGCCACCACCGCCGACGGGATCACCCTGCGGCTCATGGGCAACATCGAGTTCGCCGAGGAGGTGAAGGGCCTCGTCGAGCACGGCGGCGAGGGGGTGGGGCTGTACCGCACCGAGTTCCTCTTCCTGGGGCGCCGCGACCTCCCCGACGAGGAGGAGCACTACCAGACCTACCGGCGCATCCTCGAGGCGCTGGCGCCCCGCCCGGTGACCATCCGCACCTTCGACCTCGGGGGCGACAAGCTGCCCTCCGGCCAGCGCGCCCACGACGAGAACCCGGCCCTGGGCCTGCGGGCCATCCGCTACTGCCTGCGCCAGCCCGACCTGTTCCGGGCGCAGCTCCGGGCACTCCTGCGCGCCAGCGTCCACGGCCAGCTCCGGATCATGTTCCCCATGGTGAGCGGCACGGCCGAGCTGCGGGCCGCCCGCCGGATGCTGGCCGAGGTGCGGGCCGAGCTGGAGCGCGAGGGGGTTGAGACCCGGCCGGTGCCGGTGGGGATCATGGTGGAGCTCCCCGCCGCCGCCATGATTGCCGATCGGCTGGCGCGGGAGTGCGACTTCCTTTCCATCGGCACCAACGACCTCATCCAGTACACCATCGCCATCGACCGCCACAACAAGGACGTCGCCTATCTCTACAAGCCGCTGCACCTGTCGGTGCTTCGCACCCTGAAGTTCGTCTGCGACGCCGGGCGGAAGGCCGGCATCCCGGTGTCCATGTGCGGGGAGATGGCCGGCGAGCCCCTCTACACGCTGGTGCTCGTCGGGCTGGGCCTGGACGAGCTCTCCATGAACGGCCCCTCCATCCCGCTCGTGAAGAAGGTGATCCGCAGCGCCTCGGCCGCCGACGGGCGGGCGCTGGTGGAGCGCCTCCTGGACCTCACCTCCGCGGACGAGATCGAGCGGGAGGTGCGCTCGGAGATGGCCCGGCGCTTCCCCGGCCTGCTCGAGGCCGAGGCCTCGGTGGGGCCGGTGGGGGGGTAGGCACCTCGAATCCGGGTGTGTCAGGGGCTCCACTCCTCCGCCGCGCTGGCCCGGGGCCGGGCCTGGCGCGTCACAACACCGGCGCGCCGTCCCGGGTTCCCTTGCGGCGCGACCCCCCTCGCGGGATGCCAGTCCGTCCCCGCTTGCCAGGCGCCCGGGAAGCCTTACGTATCGATCATGAAGATGGCCGAGCATCCCCCCGTCGACGCCCCCGACGCCGAGCTGGCGGGTGGCTGCCTCGTGTGCGGGGGCGTCCTCTCCATCCGCGTCCGCCCGAACAGCGTCCGCAGCGTCTGCCGGAGCTGTGGCTGGTTCTCCAGCCCGTACCTCCACCAGGGGGAGGACGGCGTCCACGTCCACCACCCAGCGGGCGCGACCGCCTAGTGCCGCGACCGGAGCTCATCGCTCCGGGCGGCACTTACACGTAGCTCCTTCACGGGGGCACCCGACATGTACCAGAAGACGCTCTACGCCGGCTGGGGCGACATGGATTTCAACTCGCACATGCGCAACACCGCCTTCCTCGACAAGTCCGCCGACCTACGCATGATGTTCTTCTCCGAGAACGGCTTCCCCATGAGCGAGTTCGTCCGCGCCGGGCTGGGACCGGTGATCATGAAGGACGAGATCGAGTACCAGCGGGAGGTGGGCCTCCTGCAGGAGCTGACCGTCACCCTGGCCCTGGCCGGGCTCTCGGACGACGGCAGCCGCTGGCTCATGAGCAACGACTTCCTCCGCGCCGACGGGAAGCTGGCGGCGCGGGTCACCAGCGCCGGCGGCTGGCTCGACCTGCGGGCCAGGAAGCTGTGCGTCCCGCCGCCGGCACTGCTCCAGGCTCTCCGCTCGCTGCCGCGTACCCACGACTTCCAGGCCCTGCCGACGAGCGTCAGGTAGCGGCGGGTGGCGCTGGTCCCGGCCGACGGGCCGCTCCCGGCCCCGTTCAGGTGGGCGCCGCGCCGCCGGCCGGTTAGACACCCCGGGGCGGGCTCGCCCGATCGACGGCTCGCCTTGACACCCCGCTCCGCGAACGCGTAAGGTGCTGCGCTTCCTAGAGGAAGGGCCCCCATGCTCAGCGACTACCTCTTCACCTCGGAGTCGGTCACCGAGGGCCATCCCGACAAGATGGCCGACCAGATCTCCGACGCGGTCCTCGACGCCGTGCTGGCGCAGGACAAGCGCGGCCGGGTGGCCTGCGAGACGCTCCTCAAGACCGGCTACGTGATGATCGCCGGCGAGATCACCACCAGCGCCCGCATCGACTACCCCAGGCTGGCCCGCCGGGTGGTGGAGCGCATCGGCTACACCGACAGCCACATGGGCTTCGACGCCGCGAGCTGCGCCGTGCTGGTGGCGGTGGACCAGCAGTCGGCCGACATCGCCATGGGGGTGGACACCGGCGGCGCCGGCGACCAGGGCATGATGTTCGGCTACGCCTGCAACGAGACGCCCGAGCTCATGCCGGCGCCCATCCAGTACGCCCACGCCGTGACCCGCCAGCTCGCCAAGGCGCGCCGCGCCGGCCTGGACTTCCTCCGCCCCGACGGCAAGAGCCAGGTGACGGTGGAGTACCGGGGCCGCAAGCCGGCCCGCATCGACGCGGTGGTGGTCTCCACCCAGCATGCCGAGGACGTCCCCCAGAAGAAGCTCCACCAGGCGGTGCGCGAGGACGTCATCTACCGGGCCCTGCCGCGGCGGCTCCTCGACAAGCGCACCAAGTTCTTCATCAACCCCACCGGCCGCTTCGTCATCGGCGGACCCATGGGCGACACCGGCGTGACCGGCCGCAAGATCATCGTCGACACCTACGGCGGCATGGGGCGCCACGGCGGCGGCGCCTTCAGCGGCAAGGACCCCTCCAAGGTGGACCGCTCCGCCGCCTACATGGGACGCTACATCGCCAAGAACGTGGTGGCCGCCGGCCTGGCCGAGCGCTGCGAGGTGCAGGTGGCCTACGCCATCGGGGTGGCCGAGCCGGTCTCGGTGATGGTGGACACCTTCCACACCGGCCGGGCGCCCGAGGAGCGCATCGCCCGCGCCATCCGCGAGGTGTTCCGGCTCCAGCCGCGGGCCATCATCGAGGGGCTGGACCTGCTCCGCCCCATCTACGAGAAGACCGCCGCCTACGGCCACTTCGGGCGCACCGAGAAGGAGTTCACCTGGGAGCGCACCGACAAGAAGGATGCGCTCCGCGAGGCAGCCGGCCTGCGCAAGTCCCGCGCCGCCTGATCGGACGCCGTGGGCCTCCTCGCCGCCGTCCTCCTGGGGCTCGTCCAGGCGGCGACCGAGTTCCTCCCGGTTTCCAGCACCGCCCACCTCCTGGTCTTCGGGGAACTCCTGGGGCAGAGCCTGGACGACCCCCGCTTCCGGGCCTTCGTCACCATCATCCAGTCGGGGACCACCCTGGCGGTGATCGCCTACTTCCGCGAGCCGCTGTGGCGCCTGGTGGCGGCGGGCCTGGCCTCGCTGCGGCGGCGCCGCCCGCTCGAGACCCCCGAGTCGCGTCTCTTCTGGTACATCGGCCTCGGGACCCTGCCGGCGGCCGTGGCCGGCATGCTGCTGGAGAAGCGCATCGAGGCGCTCGGCAACTGGGTCATCGCCGGCTCGCTCGTCGCCTGGGCCCTGGCGCTCCTGGCCGCCGAGCGGCTGGCCCGCCACGAGCGCGCCATGGCCGAGGTGGGGGCGCGCGACGCCTTCCTGGTCGGCGTGGGGCAGGCCCTGGCGCTCGTCCCCGGCACCTCCCGCTCCGGCTCCACCATCGCCGCCGGGATGCTGCTCGGCCTCCGGCGCGAGGACGCGGCCCGCTTCAGCTTCCTGCTCTCCGTCCCCATCATCCTCGGGGCCGGGGCCTACAAGCTGTGGAAGGCGCTGCCGGCGCTGCGGGGCGAGCCCGCCTGGCGGGACGCCACCCTGGCCGGTACCCTGGTGGCGCTGGCGGCGGGCTACCTGGTCATCGGCTGGCTGCTGCGCTGGCTGCGCACCCACGGCACCCACCTGTTCATCGGCTGGCGCCTCGTGGCCGCCGCCGCCGTGGCGCTGCTCATCTGGCGGGGCGTGCTGCCGGCCGGCGGCGTGGAGGCTCCGCGACCTCCGGTACTCCGCTCCCCATGACCTTCGAGGCGCTCAAGGCGACGCTGGCGTCGCGCACCCCGGGGCGGCTCGACCTCGCCTCCATCTCCCGCAAGTACCTCGAGTCCGAGGGGGCGCTTCGCCCCGCGGCGGTGCTGGTGCCCCTCTTCCGGAAGGACGGCGAAGTCCACGTGCTCCTGACGCGGCGGCGCGCCGACCTGCGGCGCCACGCCGGTCAGATCAGCTTCCCGGGGGGCCGCATCGACCCCCGCGACGACTCCACCCTGGCCGCGGCCCTGCGCGAGGCGGAGGAGGAGGTGGGGCTCGACCGGCGGCAGGTGGAGGTGCTGGGGGAGCTGTCGGAGCAGCTGGTGGTGGTGACCGGGTTCCGCTTGACGCCGTGGGTGGGGCGTGTGCCATATCCCTACCCGTTCGTGCCCCACCCCGGCGAGGTGGACGAGATCCTGGAGGTGCCGCTCGACCTCCTCGCCCGGCCCGGGGCGCGCCGCACGGAGACCAGGGAAGCCTTCGGCATGCTGCACGAGGTGCACTTCTTCTCGCTGGGCCGGGACACCATCTGGGGCGCCACCGCCCGCGTGCTCTCGGAGCTGCTCGCCGTCTGGAGGGGCCCGTGACGCTCTACCCCGTCATCATGGCCGGCGGCTCCGGCACCCGGTTCTGGCCGCTGTCGCGCGCCGACCGGCCCAAGCAGTTCCTCGCGCTGGCCGGGTCCGAGCCGCTCCTCACCGCCACCGTGGCCCGCCTGCCCCCGCTGGCCCGGCTGGACCGCACCTACGTGGTGTGCGGCCCGAACCACCAGGCCACCGTGCGCCGGCTCGTGCCCGGGCTGCCGCGGCAGAACCTGCTGGTCGAGCCCTGCCCCCGCAACACCGCTCCCTGCGTGGGCCTGGCCGCCATCCACGTGGCCCGCCGCGACACCCGCGGCGTCATGGCCATGCTCCCGGCCGACCACCACGTGGGGAACGCCGCGGCCTTCCGCGAGGCGCTGGCGGCGGCCGGCCGGCTGGCCGAGCAGGGCGCCATCGCCACCATCGGCATCCGCCCCAGCCGCCCCGAGACCGGCTACGGCTACCTGCGCCTGGGCGCCCGCCTCCCCGGCGGCCGCGGCAAGGCGCGCCAGGCCTGGCGGGTGGAGCGCTTCGTGGAGAAGCCCGACGTGATCACCGCCGCCCGCTACCTGGCCGAGGGCGGCTACCTCTGGAACAGCGGCATCTTCGCCTTCCGCGCCGACGTCATCCTGGAGGAGATCCGCCGCGCCATGCCGGTGCTGGGCGAGCAGCTGGCGGTCATCGAGCAGGCGCTGGGGACCCGCTCCTACGAGAAGACCCTGCAGCGCGTCTTCCCCGGCGCCCCCTCCATCTCCATCGACTACGGCGTCATGGAGAAGAGCCAGCGCATCGCCTGCGTCCCGGCCGAGTTCGGCTGGAGCGACGTGGGGAGCTACGCCGCCCTCTCCGAGGTCCGGCCCGCCGACGACCTCGGCAACGTCACCGGCGGCGAGGCCCTGGTCATCGATGGGCGCGGCAACGTGGTGCTGGCCCAGAAGCGGCGGCCGGTGGCGGTGGTCGGCCTCGACGAGGTGGTGGTGGTGGATTCGGGCGACGCGGTGCTGGTGGTTCGCAAGGAGCGGGCCCAGGACGTGCGCAAGGCGGTGGAGGAGCTACGCCGCCGCGGCCGCCGGGACCTCCTCTGAGGCCCTCCAGGGCGGGGCTCGCCCCCCGCCCGTGGTGTAATCTCGGAAGCCTCGACCATGGCCACCATGTCACCCGGCATCTTCCGCGAATACGACATCCGGGGCGTGGTGGACCGCGACCTCACCGAGGAGGCCGTGTTCCTGGTGGGGCGCGCCCTGGGGACCAAGGTGCGGGAGCAGGGCGGACGCCGGGTGGCCATGGGGCGGGACTGCCGCGATTCCGGCCCGCGCTTCGCCGCCCGCATGGCGGCCGGCCTCACCGCCTCGGGGGTGGACGTGGTGGACCTGGGGGTGGTGCCGACGCCGCTGGTGTACTTCGCCGCCGCCACGCTGGAGGTGGACGGGCTGTGCCAGATCACCGGCTCCCACAACCCTCCCGAGTACAACGGGCTCAAGGTGGGCGTCGGCAAGACCACCCTCCACGGCGAAGCGATCCAGGAGCTGCTTCGCCTGATCCAGGGCGGGCGCTTCGCGGACGGCCAGGGGCGGGTGGACCGGCGCGACGTGGTGACTCCCTACCAGGCCTACGTGAGGGAGAACCTCCAGCTCGGCCCGCGCCGGCTCAAGGTGGTGGTGGACGCCGGCAACGGGACCGGCGGCGTGGTGGCGGTGCCGCTCTTCCGGTCGCTGGGGATCGAGGTGGTGCCGCTCTTCGTGGAGATGGACGGCCGCTTCCCCAACCACCACCCCGACCCCACCGTGGAGGCCAACCTCTCGCACCTCAAGGCGGCGGTGGCCGAGACCCGGGCCGACCTGGGCATCGCCTACGACGGCGACGCCGACCGGGTGGGGGCGGTGGACGAGACGGGGCGGGTACTGTGGGGCGACCAGCTCATGATCCTCTTCTCCCGCTCGGTGCTGGCGGAGCACGCCGGCGCCGCCATCGTGGGCGAGGTCAAGTGCTCCATGACCCTCTACGAGGACATCGCCCGGCACGGGGGCCGCCCCATCATGTGGAAGGCCGGGCACAGCCTCATCAAGGCCAAGATGAAGGAGGAGGGGGCGCTGCTGGCCGGCGAGATGAGCGGGCACATCTTCTTCGGGCACCGCTGGTTCGGCTTCGACGACGGCATCTACAGCTCGGCCCGCCTGCTGGAGCTGGTGTCGCGCACCGACCGCCCGGTGTCGTCGCTGCTCTCCGACGTGCCCCCTACCTTCTCCACCCCCGAGATCCGGGTCGACTGCCCCGAGGAACAGAAGTTCGAGGTGGTGCGGCGCGCCCAGTCGTACTTCGCCGGGCGCTACCAGGCGGTGACGGTCGACGGGGTGCGGGTCACCTTCCCCGACGGCTGGGGCCTGGTGCGGGCCTCCAACACCCAGCCGCTGCTGGTGCTGCGCTTCGAGGCCACCACCCCGGAGCGGCTGGCCGAGATCCAGGCGCTGATCTCGGGCAAGGTGGAGGAGCTGAAGCGCGAGGTGGGCGCGGGGTAGCGGAGGTCGGGATGGCCGGGCTATCGCTGGGGATCGATCTGGGCGGGACCAACGTCCGCGCGGCGCTGGTCGATCGCGACAGCGGGCGCATCGTGGCGTCGCGCAAGGCGAGGCTCTCGAGCCGGGAGCCGCAGTCGGTGGCGGCGGTAGTCGCCGCGGCGGCCCGCGAGGCCGCGGCCGAGGCCGGGACCGACCCGGCCCGGCTCCACGGCGCCGGGGTGGGCGTGGCCGGGCAGTGCCTGGGCTCGAGCGGCGTGGTGCTGAACGCCCCCAACCTCGGCTGGCGCGACGTGCCCTTCGGGGCCATGCTGGCCCGGGCGCTGGGCGTCGAGGCGCGGGTGGCCAACGACCTCTCCGCCGCCGCCTGGGGCGAGCTGCACTTCGGGGCGGCGCGGGGCTTCTCCGAGGTGCTGGTGGTCTTCGTCGGCAGCGGCGTGGGGTCGGGCCTGGTGGTGCGGGGGAAGCTGGTGGAGGGGGCCCGCGGCGTGGCCGGCGAGATCGGGCACGTGCGGGTGGCGCCGCCGCGGGGCGGAGCGCCGCGCCGCTGCGGGTGCGGGCAGATGGGGTGCCTCGAGGCCTGGGCCGGTGGGATGAACCTCTCGACCCGGGTGCGAGAGGACCTGGTGGCCGGCGCCCGGACCGCGGTGCGGGACGTGGTGGGCGGAGACCTGGGCCGCGTCAGCCCGGCCGCGGTGGAGCAGGCCTTCGCCCGGGGCGACGCCTACGCGCGCGACCTGTGGGAGGAGATCGGGGATCTCCTCGGCACGGTCGTCGCCAACGCGGTGACGCTGCTCAACCCCGCCAGGCTCATCCTCGGGGGCGGCGTGCTCATGGGCTGCCCCGGCCTGCTCGAGTCGACGCGCCGCCACCTCGACGCCGCGGTCTCGCCCTCGGCCGCCGTCGGCCTCTCGGTGGCCCAGGCGGCGCTCGGCGACGACGCCGGGCTGGTCGGGGCGGCGCTGCTGGAGCGCTAGCGGGCATCACGGCAGCTCGAACAGCACCGTGAAGGGAATCTCGGTCGCCACCGGCTCGCCGCCGCGCATCGCGGGCTTGAAGCGGAACCAGCGCCTGGCGATGCGCGCCCCCGCCGGGCCGAGGCCGTGGCCGGGGTCGCGTAGCACCGTGGCCTGGCGCACCCGCCCGGTCTCGTCCACAAGGAGCCGGAGCTTCACCTCGCCCTCCACGCCCGCGCGCGCCGCCTCCCGGGGGTACTCGCCCTTGGGGACCGCGACCTCCACCGGCTCGGGCAAGGACGTCACCTGCGTCGGCGGGGCGTAGCGCTCGGAGCGGTAGGGCTGGACCTCCGAGGGCTCGGGGGCCTTCTCGGGCATCCGGCCGTAGAGGGTGTTGCCGACCGGGGCCGCCACCGCCCCGGCCGAGGTGGTGGCCTCCATGGCCACGCCGATGCGGATGGGCGCGGCGCGGGCGGGCGCCTCGGCCGACGGCGGCTGGTTCGGGGGCGGCGGGGCCTCAGGCGCCGGCGCCCGCGGGGCGTCGGCCGGCAGCGCCACGGCGAGGCGGCGGGCCTTGGGCGGCACCGGCCGGACAGGCGGCGGCTCGGGGCGCGGCGCCTCCTCGATCTCCACCGCCACCACCTCGTCGCTCCGGACGGGCGGGGCGCCCGGGCCGCGGAAGGCGATGGCCAGCAGCCCGGCGTGCAGGGCCGCGGAGAGGGCGTAGCCCGCCGGCGCGACCCAGCCCTCCCTCA
>DASRTO010000132.1:0-2895 GCA_035655915.1 Anaeromyxobacteraceae bacterium | reverse complement strand
GATCGTCTACTCGCAGGCGCTCCTGGCCTCGTCGACGCCGAACACCCGCCACACGCCGCTGGGGGTGGAGGCCGACCTCGGCCTCTCCTACACCTCCGACGACGGCTTCGTGGCGCGCCTGGAGTACGGCTACCTGCAGCCGCTGGACGGCATGAAGTTCTATCACGTCGACCCGGCCAACGACCGGTCGCTGGCCCGGGCCCAGGCGCTGCGGGCTGGACTGGCGGTGAAGTTCTAGCCCCTTCGCCTCGCTGGGGTTCCGCGCGACGAGGCGCCCCCGGGAGTCCGCCGCGACGAACCCTCGCCGGCACAGGCGCCGGAATGGGTCCCTCCCGCTCCGGGAACCACCTCGGGGAGACGAGACGCGGGTCAGCCGACGACGGTGCGGACCGCGAACCCCGGCTGGTCGGCGATGGCCTTCTTCACCGAGCACTTGTCGGCAACCCGCACCAAGGCCTCATGGTACTTCCCCGGGAAGTCGGGCGGCACCTGGATTTCCAGATCCACGCCGGTGAGGGCCCCGTCCGCGGCGTAGCTCATCCGCTGCACGATGCGGATCCGCTGGTAGGGGAGGTCGCGCTTGGCGCAGAAGCCCTGGACGAAGATCCCGGCGCAGGTCCCGATGGAGGCCAGGAAGTACTCGAAGGGCGCAGGGGCCGTGTCCTCGCCGCCGTTGTCCCGGGGCTGGTCGGTCCGGATGACGTGCGCCCCGACCTGCGCGTCCACGCGGCGGCCTCCGGGCAGCGTCACCAGGATCTCGTCGGCACCGGCCATGTCTTCCTCCGTGGGGTGGGGGCCCCTCACCGCCCCCCACTGGGTGGGAGCCAGCGGAAGCCGCGGCGGTTCGCGGGGCCCGGCCGCGCCGCCGCTTCAAGGAGGGGCGCCGGCGTGGTAGCGTCCGCGGACTCCGCATGCCCCGGAAGCCGAAGCCCGTCTCCCGCGCCGCGCTCCGCGGCGAGGCCGATCCTCGCCTGGTGGCCCTCTCGGCCTCCATCCAGGACGACGCCGCCCTCTTCGAGGAGGACATCCGCGGCTCGAAGGCCCACGTGGCCATGCTGGCGGCGCGAGGGATCGTGCCCCGCGCCGCGGCGCGCCGCATCCGCTCCGGCCTGGACCGGGTGCGCCGTGAGTTCGCGACCGGGAGGATCCGCCTGGAGCCCCGCCTCGAGGACGTCCACACCCACGTCGAGCGGCGGCTGGGGGAGATCGTCGGCCGGGACGCCGGCTCCCTGCACGCCGGGCGCAGCCGCAACGACCAGGTGGCGCTGGACGAGCGGCTCTTCATCGTCGCCGCCTGCGACCGCTGCGACGCCGCGGTGGCCGGCCTCCAGCGGGCGCTGCTCAGCCAGGCCGGGCGGCACCGGGCGACGCTCCTCCCCGGCTACACCCACCTCCAGCGGGCCCAGCCGGTCTCGCTGGCCCACCACCTGCTGGCCTACGTGGAGATGCTCTCCCGCGACCGGGAGCGGCTCGCCGAGGTGCGCCGCCGCGCCGCCGTCTCGCCGCTGGGCGCCGGCGCCCTGGCCGGCACCACCCTTCGCCTGGACCGCATCCGCACCGCCGCCGAGCTGGGGCTCTCCGGGGTCACCTGGAACTCCCTGGACGCGGTCTCCGACCGCGACTCGGCCATCGAGCTGCTCTTCGCGGTGGCGCTGTGCGCCGTCCACCTCTCCCGGCTGGGCGAGGAGATCGTGCTCTGGACCAGCCGCGAGTTCGGCTTCATGCAGCTCGACGACGCCTTCGCCACCGGCTCCTCGCTCATGCCGCAGAAGAAGAACTCCGACGTGGGCGAGCTGGCGCGCGGCCGCGCCGGCCGGGCCCTGGGCGACCTGGTGGCGCTCCTGGCGGTGATGAAGAGCCTGCCGCTCGCCTACAACCGCGACATGCAGGAGGACAAGCGCCCGCTGCTGGGTGGGCCTCCGGCCCTGGTGCTGACCCTGGAGGCGCTGGCGGGGGCGGTGGCCACCGCCCGCTTCGACGCCCGGCGCATGCGCGAGGCGCTGGGCTCGGGGGAGACCCTGGCCACCGACGCCGCCGAGTGGCTGGTGGAGCGGGGCGTCCCCTTTCGCGAGGCCCACGAGGCGGTTGGAGCCGCCGCGGCCTTCGCCGCCCGGAGCGGGCGGACGCTGGCCAGCCTCGGGGCCGCCGAATGGCGCCGCTTCCATCCCCGCTTCGACCGGGGGGTGACCCGGGTCTTCGAGCCGGAGCGGAGCCTGGCCCGCCGGGAGATCCCGGGCGCTCCCGGGCCGCGCCAGGTGGACCGCCAGCTGGCGCGCTGGGAGAAGGCCCTTCGGAGGAAGCGGTGACCAGGGGTGACGTCTCCCTCTCCCTCGGGGAGAGGGCCGGGGTGAGGACGGTGCTCCTCGCGGCCCTGGCCGCCCTCCTGGCCTGCGGCGTCAAGGCGCCGCCGCGGCCCCCGGAGAAGCCCGGGGCCGCCCCGGCGCGGCCGGCGCCGGACGGGGGCGCGGGGGGTGGGGAGCCGGGCCCCGCCGGCGGAGGGGGCGCGCGGCCGTGAACCACTTCCAGCGCCGCCTCGGCGTGCTCCACGCCGAGGCCATCCCGGTGGAGGATCTGGCCCGGGCCTACGGCACCCCGCTCTACCTCTATTCGACCGCCACCCTGGCCCGGCACTGGCGGGTGCTGGACCGCTCGCTGCGAGGGCTGCGCCATCTGGTCTGCTACGCCGTCAAGGCCAACTCCAACCTGGCGGTCCTGAACCTCTTCGCGCGGCTGGGGGGGGGCTTCGACATCGTGTCGGGCGGGGAGCTGTACCGCGTGCTCAAGGCGGGGGGCGACCCCGGCAAGGTGATCTACAGCGGGGTGGGCAAGCGCGACGACGAGATCGCCTTCGCCCTCGACCAGCGGGTGCGCTGCCTCAACGTGGAGAGCGGGCCG
>DASRTO010000131.1:0-3726 GCA_035655915.1 Anaeromyxobacteraceae bacterium | reverse complement strand
CCTCCGGGCGGCGGCCCGGGCGGGATCCGCCTCTACCACTACTGGCGGGAGCGCGCGGTGGCGGAGCGGGCCCTCCCCGTCATCCGCAACGCCTTCGTGCGGCTGGTGGACCGCTTCCGCTACAGCCCCACCCGGACCATCCCCTACATCCTCTACAGCTCCAAGCGGGAGTTCCAGAGCACCAACGTCTTCCAGGTCTCCGAGTCGGTGCTGGGCGTCACCTCGCCCCAGGACCTCCGGATGTCGCTCCCCTACTTCGGGTCGCAGGAGCGGTTCCGCGAGGTCTGCACCCATGAGCTGGTGCACCAGTTCACCGTCCAGAAGCTGATGGACCTGGCCGGGCCCGATCGCCTGCTCTCGCTGGTGGACGTCCTGCCGCTGTGGTTCGTGGAGGGTCTGGCCGAGTACTACGCCCACGGCGGCCTGGATCCGGAGACCGAGGTCTACCTCCGGGACCTCACCTGGAACCCCGACCCGCCGCGGCACCACGAGGTGGTCGCCTTCGCCGACGACCGGGTGCGCGGCTACATCCCCACCTACAAGCTGGGGCAGGCGCGGCTGGCGTTCCTGGCCGAGGTCTACGGCGAGGAGCGCATCCAGTCCTTCATCGAGAACGCGCCGTCCATGGGCTCGACCGGCTCCCCCCCCGGGGCCGAGCGGAGCTTCGCCGCCCTGGTGCGCCGGGTCCTGGGCGAGGACGTGAGCCAGGTGGACGCGCGCTGGAGGGCCTGGCTGAAGCACCGCTACTACGCCGAGTACCTCCGGGCGCGCCAGGACCTGGCCCAGCTCAGGCCGGTCCCGGACGCGCCCGACGAGATCGAGGCCTACGCCGTCTCCCCCGACGGCTCGACGGTGCTCACCCGGCAGATCGACCGCGAGCAGGGGCGGGCGCGCCTCTACCTGCTCGACCCCCGCTGGCCGCAGAACGCGGTGGCGGTGGCCGGCGACGGCCGCCCCGGCATCGAGTCGCTGCACCCCATCGACCAGAGCGTGCTGGCGGTGGGCGACGGCGTGCTGGCCTTCGCCGCCCAGGACGGCCCCGGCGACTCGGTCTACTCGATACCTTTCTGGCGCAGCCACACCGCCGAGCGGAAGCCGCCCGTGCTGGGGCTGGGGGCCCGCCGCCGCCTGGAGGTGCGCCACCCCGCCGGCGGGCGCTTCATCGAGATCTCGGACCTGGCCTTCTCGCCCGACCACCGCCAGCTGGCCTTCGTGGCCCTCGCCGAGGACGGCCAGCGCGACGTGTGGGTGGTGCCGGTCGCCGGCGGGACGGCGCGCCAGGTGACCGACGACCCCTGGGACGAGCGCGACCTCGCCTGGGGCCACGACGGCATCCTGTGCGCCTCCGACGCCACCGATCACGGTCGCTTCAACCTCTTCCGGCTCGACCCGGCCACCGGCGCCCGCACCCGCCTCACCACCGAGCCGGCCGACGATCGCCACCCAGTGCCCCTGCCCGAGGGGCGCGTGATCTTCTCCAGCGACCGCGGCGGGAAGCCGGACCTGTACGAGCTTCACCTCGGGCGGGTTCGCCGCCTCACCGACCTCGCCACCGGCCTGTGGCACCCCGGCCCGGCGCTGCCGGGGCGGGGCCTCCTGGCGCAGACCTTCCACCGCGGGCGCTTCCGCCTGGTGGCGGTGCCGCCGACGGCCCTGCTCGAGGAGCCCGGCGTGGCGGTGGCGCCACCGCCCGGGCCGCCGCTCCCCATCCCCAGCGACCCCATGCCGGCCGAGGTCCCGGCCTACGACTACACCCGCCTCGCCAACTGGAGGGTCGAGGGCGGCTTCCTGGGGGCGGCCGCCGCGCCGGGCGCGTACGGCGGGCGCGCCACGGTGCTCTTCGGGGACATCCTGCGCGATCGCCTGCTGCTGGTGGACCTCGCCGTCGTCAACCAGCTCCAGTACTCCCAGGGACAGGTGCTGTTCCAGGACCGGTCCGGCCGGCGCCCCTGGGTGGTGGGGCTCTCCCATTTCGTCACCCCGCAGTACGACCGGCTCGACCCGACCCTCTCCTACTACCAGCGGGAGTTCGGGATCTCCGGGGCGCTGCTCTTCCCCATCGACCGCTACCAGCGGGTGGACGTGGAGCTGACGCTGGGCGGCATCCGCCGCACCTGCCTCACCGACGAGGCGGCCCCGCTCATCGTCTGCGGTGGCCTGCAACCGCCGCACCCTCCCCCCTACACGACCAGCGCCGACTGGGCGGCGCTCAACGGCGGCCTGAACGCACAGGTGGCTCCCACGGTGCGCTACGGCTACGACGACGTGCGGCTCGACCGCTACACCGGGCCGATCTCCGGCCGATCGCTGCTCCTGGAGCTGGGAGCGCTGTGGGTGCCCAACCGGCACGCCGTGAGCGGCTTCGGCCGGGCGGACCTGGGCTTCTGGATCCGGCTGGTGGACCGGGCCAACCTCATGTTCCGGCTGGCGGCCGGGACGAGCTTCGCGCCCGACGACGCCGGGCGGGCCTGGTCCCGGTCCTGGTGGCTCTCGGCCCCCGACAACCTGCGCGGCTTCTACCCCCTCGACCTGGCCTGGCTGGTGGGGTCGAACTACTGGGTGTACAACGCCGAGCTGCAGGTGCCGCTCCACTGGCTGGTGAGCTTCCTCTTCTTCGACTACCTGGAGGGTGTGGCGGCGGTCGACTTCGGCGGGGTCTACAACCGCTGGAGCACGCTCCGCGACCAGAGCGGGCAGATGGTGCAGCCGGGAGCCTGGGACGCCCGCACCCTCACCGGGGTGCTGGGCGTGAACATCCTCTTCGGGCCACTCCTGTTCCGGCTCCACTTCGGGCACCCCTTCGACATCGGCGGCCAGCCCACGCCGGCGCTGGTCTTCCACACCAGCTGGGTGACGAACTTCACCATGCGCTGGTTCTTCTTCTAGATGGGGGGGCGCTCGCTCCCCCGCGTCCTCCGGCCGGGGGAGCTCGCACCCCCCCATACCCCCCGCTCGCTCCGGGGCAGGCTCATCCGCCTGCCCCTGCGCTCGCCGGCGACCTGGCGCGAGAAGGCCGCGCCGCCCATCTTCAATGATTCAGCGCCGAGACCGTGACCTGCAGGGTCCGGCCCACCGCCACCGAGCTCCCCTCCGGCACCTCGATGAAGCCGTTGGGCTGGGCGAGCAGGGTGGCGAAGCACACCGCCTTGACGCGCCGGTGCGGGCGCAACCGCGGGTCGCTCTCGGGCGTCTCGGCGTCGAGGCCGTCGCGGGGGCAGGGGACGATGCCCTCCAGGAGGGCGTAATGCAACGGCCGGCCGCGCCGGGTGGCCACCAGCACCCGGCCGTTGGTGGCCACCAGGTTCATGGCGCTCTGGCGCTGCGCCCCCACCTCGCGGCACCAGGCGTCGACCTGGCGTACGGTGCGGCCGAGCGCCTGGGCGGCGGCGGCGGCCTCCAGGTCCAGGCGGTCGAGGTGGCCGTCGTCGCGGAGCAGCTTCAGGAACCAGGTGAAGACGTGCTCGGAGTCGGTCTCGCCCTGGATGGCCCGGCGCAGGAAGTCGGGCAGCGCCGCCAGCAGGCGCGGCTTCACCCGATCCCAGCCCTCCACCGTGCCGTCGTGGGCGAAGAGCCAGCGGCGGAAGCGGAAGGGGTGGGTGTTCTCGTCCTTCAGGTTGCCCACCGTGGCGGTGCGGGCGTGGACCACCACCGCCTCGCCCTCGACCCCTGCGCACAGGTCCCCGAGCCCCAGCGGGACCGGGGCGCCGCTGGGGCGCTTGCCCAGGA
>DASRTO010000130.1:0-7452 GCA_035655915.1 Anaeromyxobacteraceae bacterium | reverse complement strand
GGAGGAGGAGTCCTTCGAGGACCTTGAGGTGGCCCGGATGCTCAACCAGGGATACGTGGCCATCAAGGTGGACCGCGAGGAGCGCCCCGACGTGGACGCCGTCTACATGACCGCCACCCAGGCGCTCACCGGCGGCGGCGGCTGGCCCATGAGCGTCTGGCTCGACCACCAGCGGCGCCCCTTCTACGCCGGGACCTACTTCCCGGCCCGCGACGGCGACCGCGGCGCCTCGCGCGGCTTCCTCTCCATCGCCGGCGAGATCGCCGAGGTGTGGAGCCGCGACCCGGCGCGCGTCGGGGTCGCCGCCGAGTCGCTGGCCGGGGCGGTGCAGGCCGCCCTCTCCGCCGCCGAGCCGGCGGGGACCGGAGCCCCCCTCCCCGGCCCGGAGGCCATCGAGCGGGCGGTGGCGGGCTGGAGCCGGGCCTTCGACGAGCGCCACGGCGGCCTGCGCGGCGCGCCCAAGTTCCCCTCCTCCCTCCCGGTGCGGGTGCTCCTGCGCCACCACCGCCGCACCCGCGATCCGCGCTCGCTGGAGATGGCGGTGCGCAGCCTGGAGCGGATGGCGGCCGGCGGCATGCACGACCAGCTCGGGGGCGGCTTCCACCGCTACTCCACCGACTCGGCGTGGCTGGTCCCGCACTTCGAGAAGATGCTGTACGACAACGCCCTGCTGGCGGTGGCCTACGCCGAGGCCTGGCAGGTGACCGGGCGCGCCGACTTCGCCCGGGTGGTCCGCACCACCCTCGACTACCTCCTGCGCGAGATGGCCGCCCCCGAGGGCGGGTTCTACTCGGCCACCGACGCCGACTCGGAGGGCGTGGAGGGGAGGTACTTCGTCTGGTCGGAGCGGGAGATCCGGGAGCGGCTCGGCCCGGAGGCCGGGCCATTCCTGGCCTTCTACGGGGTCACACCGGGAGGGAACTTCGAGGGGGAGAACGTGCTCCACGTGCCGCGGCCGGACGAGGCCGGATGGGAGGCCCTGGCCGGGGCGCGAGCCAGGCTGCTCGAGGCCCGCGCCCGCCGCCCGGCGCCCCTCCGGGACGAGAAGGTGCTGGCCGCCTGGAACGGGCTGGCCATCTCGGCGCTGGCCTTCGGCGGCCGGGTGCTCGGCGAGCCGCGCTGGGTAGAGGCGGCCCGGCGCGCCGCCGGGTTCGTGCTCTCGGAGATGCGCCGCGACGGGCGGCTGCTCCGCAGCTGGAAGGGCGGGCGGGCCGCGCCGGTGCCGGGCTTCCTCGAGGACCACGCCTTCCTCTGCCAGGGCCTCATCGACCTCTACGAGGCCACCTTCGAGGTGCGCTGGCTGCGCGAGGCACTGGCGCTCGCCGACGCCACCGAGCGCCTCTTCGCCGACCGGGAGCGCGGCGGCTGGTTCGCCACCGCCGAGGACCACGAGCGGCTCATCGCCCGGGAGAAGCCTTCCCACGACGGCGCCGAGCCCTCCGGGGCCTCGGTGGCGGTGCTGAACGCCCTGCGCCTGGGCGCCTTCACCGCCGACGACCGCTGGCGGCAGGTGGCGGAGCGGGCGCTCCGGGCCCACGCCGACACCCTGGCCCGCAGCCCCCACGCCCTCCACGACATGCTGCTGGCGGTGGACTTCCGCTCCGACGACGCCCGCGAGGTGGTGCTGGTCTGGCCCGCCGGCCAGCCCGCGCCCGAGCCGTTCCTGGAGGTGCTGCGCCGCACCTTCCTCCCCAACCGCGCCCTGGCCGGCGCGCCGGAGGGGCCGGAGCTCCAGGCCCTGTCCCAGGTGGCGCCGGTGACGCGAGAGAAGCGGGCCGCCGGAGGACGGACCACCGCCTACGTCTGCGAGCGAGGATTCTGCCGGCTCCCGGCCATCGAGCCGGAGAAGCTGCGCGCCCAGGTCGAGCCGGTGAAGCCGCTGCGTTGAGCCGGGCGGGAGACGAGCCCTACGCGGCGGCCTGGCCCCCGGCAGCGCCGCTTCGACGAGCCCCCGCCCTTCCGTGGGCACGGTGAGATTCGGCGGGGGACGAGCCCCCGCCCTACTTGTCAGGCTGCAGCACCAGGGGTAGCCCGCCCTTTCCGCCACCGACGATGATCACCTTGCTGTTGGGGCTTTCGGCGATCTTCATGGTCGCCTCGATCCCCTTGAACTGCAGGTACTCGGGGGTGAGCCCCTGCCGCACGATGTTCTGGTAGCGGGCGATGCCCTCGGCCTCGACCTGCTTGCGCTGCGCCTCCTGGCGTTCCCGGTCCAGGGTGAAGCGCATCTTCTGGGCGCGCTGCTCCTCGGCCAGCTTGTCGGAGATGGCGGTCTTGATGGCCTCGGGGAGCTCCACGTCGCGGATGAGCACCGCCTCCACGATCACCGGCCGGCCCGACAGCGCCTTCTGCACCTCGTCGAAGATCTGCTTCTCGATCTCCTCCCGCCGCGTCGAGTAGATCTCCTCGGGCTGGTAGCGGCCGAACACTTTCCGTGCCTCGGAGCGGACGATGGGGGCGATGAGGATCTCCGCGTAGCGCGGCCCGATCTGCGTCTGCAGCTCGAAGAGCTGGTCGGCCCTGGGGCGAAAGCGGACGCTGGCGTCCACCCGGAGCGAAAGCCCGTTGGAGGACAGCACCGACAGGGTTTCCTTGAACTCGTGCACTCGCAGGTCGTAGGCGATCATCGCGTTCCAGATGGGGATGAAGTGCATCCCCTCCCCCTTCACCTCGCGGCTGGTCCCCTTGCCCAGGGTCTCGAAGACGATCCCGGCGTTGCCGGAATCCACCACCGGGCAGCGGCAGCCCTCGAGGAACGGCGCGGCGGAGACCAGGAGCACGGCGGCGGTGGCGGGGCGGATGCGCATGGATCCCTCCGGGTTGGGACGCCCCACTCTACGGGGAAGGGCGCCGCCATGGCCCCGAAAAGCGCCCGGCGGCCCGCCAGGGACCTCAGGGGCCATCGCGGGCGCGGTCGATGGCGGAGAAGGGCCGCTCCCCCTTGAAGACCCGGAAGAGCAGGTAGAGGCAAGGAAAGACCACCACCGCCCCGGCTCCGAGCGCCCAGGCGAGCAGCACCTGCACGTTCCGGGGCGCGCTCGCCGACTCCAGCGTCAGGTCCGGGACCACCAGGAAGGGGTGCTGCGAGGCGCCCCAGCCCACCACGATGAGCGCCACCTGGGCGGCCGCCGCCAGCCTCGCCAGCCGGACCCGGCGGCGGAACAGGGCGGCGAAGGCCAGGAGCGCCGCCGCCCCGGTGGCGAGGTGCAGCGGCAGCGAGAAGGCCCGGCCGGTGAGCCCCCGGAAGACCAGCGGGGCCTCGCGGGCGGAGGCCGCCGCCGTGGCCGCCGCCAGGAGGAACACCGCGGCGCCGGCGGCGATGGCGCGCCGGCGGAAGTCCTCGCGCAGCTCGCCCTCGGCCTCCACCGCCAGGTAGGCTGCGGCCAGGAAGGCGAAGAGCCCGGCGGCGAACAGCCCGGTGAGGAGCGAGAAGGCGGAGAAGGATCCGCGGCCCCCGGAGGCGATCGTCCCCACCACCACCCCCAGCATCATCGGGGCCAGCAGGCTCGACCCCGAGAAGACGAGCCCCCAGCGCCGCTGCACCTCGTCGCGGGGGGTGTCGTAGGTGCGGAAGGTGAAGGCGGCGCCGCGCAGCACGATGCCCAGGAGCAGCAGCGTGAGGGGGACGAAGAGGCGGGTGGAGATGGCGGCGAAGGCCGCCGGGAAGCCGGTGAAGAGCACCACCACCACCAGCACCAGCCAGACGTGGTTGGCTTCCCAGATGGGGCCGATGGCCCGCTCCACCAGCGCCCGCTGCTCGCGGGCGCGCGGGCCCGACGCCAGCAGGTCCCAGATGCCTCCCCCGTAGTCGGCGCCACCGAGGAGGGCGTAGAGGACGAGCGCCCCCAGCATGGCCGCCCCCAGGATCTCCGCCGGCGTCACCGCGGCACCTCCTCGCCGCGCGGCGCGTGGAGGATCTGGCGCCACAGGAGCGCCGCCGTCACCGCGCCCAGGAAGAGGTACAGCGCCGTGAAGAGCCAGAACGGCGCCGCCAGCCCGCGGACGGTGGTGACCGACTCGGCGGTGCGTAGCACCCCCTGCACCGCGAAGGGCTGCCGGCCCCACTCCGTCACCAGCCAGCCCGCCTCCAGGGCCGCGAAGCCGAGCGGCGCGCAGAGCACCACCGCCAGGAGGTAGCGCCGGCCGGCCGGCACCTCCCGCCGCCGCCAGGCGAGGGCGAGGCCCCACAGCGCCACCAGCGCCATGGCCGTCCCGGCCCCGACCATGACCTGGAAGGCGAGGTGCACCTTCACCGGGTCCGGCCACTCGTCGCGCGGGAAGGCCTCGAGCCCCTTCACCTCCGCGCCGGGATCGTGGAAGGCCAGGAGCGACAGGCCGTGCGGGATCTCCAGCGCCCACCGCGTCCGGCGCGCCTCCGCGTCGGGGAGGCCGCCGATCCTGAGGGGCGCGCCGCGCTCGGTGGCGAACTGCCCCTCCAGCGCCGCCAGCTTCACCGGCTGCTCCCGCGCCACCAGCCGGGCCGAGAAGTCGCCCGACAGGGGCTGGAGCAGGGCCGCCGCCCCGCCCACCGCCAGCGCCGCCGAGAGCGCCCTCAGGTGGAAGCGGTTCGCCGGCTCGCGCCGCAGGAAGAAGGCGTGGATCCCGGCCACCGCGAAGCCGGTGGCGGCGTAGCAGGAGAGGAGCACGTGCAGCACCTGCTCCGCCCAGCCGGGGGAGAACATGGCGGCGAGGGGGTCCACCTCCCTCGCCAGGCCGGCGGCCATGGCGAAGCCCGAGGGACGGTTCATCCAGCCGTTGGCCAGGGTGACGAAGAAGGCCGAGGCGGCGCCGGAGAGGGCCACCGCCAGCCCCGAGGCCAGGTGCAGCCGGGGCGAGACCCGCTCCCAGCCGTAGAGGTAGATGCCGAGGAAGATGGCCTCGGTGAAGAAGGCGAACCCCTCCAGCGAGAAGGGCATGCCGATGATGGCCCCGGCGAAGCGCATGAAGGCCGGCCAGAGCAGGCCCAGCTCGAAGGAGATCACCGTCCCCGAGACCGCTCCCACCGCGAAGAGGATGGCGGTCCCCTTGGCCCAGCGGCGCGCCACCTCGCCCCAGGCCGGGTCGCCGGTGCGGCGCCAGCGCCACTCCGCCACCACCATCATGAGCGGCATGGCCACGCCCACCGCTGCGAAGACGATGTGGAAGGCCAGCGAGGTGCCGAAGAGCCAGCGCGCCCAGAGCAGGTCGTCCATGTCGCCGCAGGGTGCACCCGATCACGGCCCGGGAGAAGCCCCCGCCCGGGCGTCGCACATGCACCGACCCGGGCCGGCGCGGAGCCGGCCGAATCATTGACACCCTTTCGGAGCGAGGGCTAACCTCGACGAGCCCTCGCCGGGAGGATCCATGCGTCGCTCGCTGGCGCTCGCCGCCGCCGCCGCCTCCGCCCTTCACGCCGCGCCCGCGCGAGGCGAGCCGCTCGACGCGAGCCTGGCCCGGCTGGGCACTCCGGACGCGACCGTCCTCTGCCGGACCACCCCGGGGTGCGCGACGCCCGGCGCCACCGAGTTCGCCGCCGCCGCCGACGCCAGGCAGCGCTTCGCCATCGCCACCACGCAGCTGGGGCTGGCGGTGGACTCCTTCATCCTGGCGCCGGCCAACACCGTCGGGCACTCCGGCTTCGAGTTCACCTTCGAGGCGGCCTACGCGCCGACGAGCTTCGACCCGGCCCTCTTCGCCGGCCACTCGCCCTTCAAGGGCGAGCCGCCCAGCTCGTTCCTGCTCCCGGCCTTCCACGTCCGCAAGGCCCTCCCCTACAGCTTCGAGGTGGGCGGCCGCGGCATCTACCTGAACCAGAGCACCCAGTTCGCCACCCAGGTGGAGCTGAAGTGGGCCATCAACGAGGGCATCGACTACGCCCCCGACGTGGCGGTGCGCGCCGTGGTCACCCGGCTCTGGGGCGTGCGCGACCTGGACCTCGGCGTCTACGGCCTGGACGCCATCATCGGCAAGCGCTTCGGGGTCGGCGGCGTCATGAGCCTCACCCCCTACGGGGCGGCGCGCCTCACCTGGCTGTGGGCCAAGAGCGACCCCATCCAGTACGGCGATGCCTCCGACCCGACCACCGCCGCCGCCACCACCGCCTCCTTCCCCGAGCTCAGCGCCTCGGCCCACCGATTCTGGCGCTTCGCCCTGGGCCTGCGCATGATCTACTCGGCGCTGACCGTCTCGGTCGAGGGGACCTACACCCTGGGCAAGACCTTCGACGGCCCCGCGCCCGCCGCGCTGGGTCCGAACGACTACCCCACCTTCGAGGTGCCCTCGGTGTTCTCGGGGGCCGCCAACCTCGGCTTCACCTTCTGACGGTGCGGAAGTCGCGTCGGCGTCGCGGCCGTGAGCGCGCTGGATCTCCTTGAGCCGCTTCGCCGCCTCGTCCAGCGCGGCGTCCCACGAAACCTCCTCCCATCTCGAAGCGGTGCGCCGCATCGGCCAGCGGAGCCGATCGGGGTCTTCGTGCAGGTCCTTCAGCGCCAGCGCTTTCGGGCAGAGGTGTCCGCGGCTGAAGGGGTCCTGCTCGTCGCCGCGGATCGACGTGATGCGCGCCCCGTCCACTTCGATGCGGAGACCGCAAGTGCCTCGCATTCACGAGAGGGGCCGGCGTCCAGTTTGACTGGACTGCAAAACTAGATTAGCGTTCTAAATATCATCATGCGCAAGCGTCGCGCGCAGTATCGAGGGACGGAGCAGCGGCGGCGCGCCATCCTCAAGGCGGCGCTCGCTTGCTTCACCGAGATGGGCTACCTCGACGCGACGATGCAGGACATCCGGCGACGCTCCGGTGCATCGAATGGCAGCATCTATCATCACTTCAAGGGCAAGGAGCAGCTCGCGGCGGCGGTCTATCTGCAGGGGATCGTCGACTATCAAGCCGGGCTCAAGAACGAGCTCAACCGGTGCGCGGGCGCGCGCCAGGGCCTCGCCGCGCTGGTCCGTTACCACCTGCTTTGGGTACGCGACCATCCCGACTGGGCGCGCTTCCTCTTCCGCATGCGCCACGCGGATTTCATGGTGCTCGCGGAGCGCCCGATTGCCGACGCCAACCGCGAGCTCGCGGCCGTGATGGAGGGCTTCTTCCAGCGCCACGTCGTGGCCGGCACGCTCAGGCACCTGCCGCGGGAGCTGTACATGTCAATCATCCTCGGCCCGTGCCAGGAGCTGGCGCGGCACTGGCTGCTCGAGAACCGCCCCCTCGCTCTCGACCTCGCCGCCGACGAGCTCGGCGAGGCCGCTTGGCAGTCGCTGCGTGCCCGCCCGTGCCGCCCCACGGAGGACCATCATGGACCAGCAGCATCTTGAACGGTTGATCGCGCGTTTCCTCGCGGCCTGGAACTCGCAGGACGTCGAGCGGGTGGTGGCGACCTACACCGAGGACGTCCGCTACCGCGACCCGAATACGCGCGGCCACGTCGAGGGACGCGACGCAATGCACCGCTATCTGCGCAAGCTGTTCGCGGC
>DASRTO010000129.1:0-2286 GCA_035655915.1 Anaeromyxobacteraceae bacterium | reverse complement strand
CGCCGCCAGCTCGTCGAGGACCGCGTAGTCCTCCTCGCCCCCGAAGCCGGCCACCAGGTCGAGGAAGGCGCCCACCGGCCGCTCGCCGGCCCGCACCAGGGCCCACTCGTCGGCCAGGAGCTGGATGCGCTCCTCCGGGCGGAGCGCCGGGAGATGCCGCGTCAGGGCCTCGAGCCCGGCCGCGCCGTAGGCCACCCGGTAAAAGCCGGTGGCGCCGGCGTTGGCGCACAGCCAGGCCACCTCCCCCTGGCTCTCCAGCTCCACCGTGTCGGAGGCGTTGCGCAGCAGGACCCGGCGCTCCTTCACGCCACCCCGGTCCTGCCAGCGCAGCACCGCCGGCACCGGCCACAGCGAGGGCCGCCCCTCCTCCCGAGCGCCGGGCTCGGAGAAGAAGCGGCGCTGCGACAGGGCGAGGCGCCGCCCCTGGCGCTCCACCCGCAGGAGCGGGAAGCCCCCCTGCCCGATCCAGGCGTTGGCCAGCTCCACCACCGGTTGGCGCGAAGCCTCGGCCAGCGCTCCCCACAGGTCGTCGGCCACCGCGTTGCCGCGGGCGTGCTTCTTCATGTAGAGGCGGATGCCGTCCCGGAAGCGCTCCTCGCCCAGCCAGCCCTCGATCATGCGCAGCACCGCCCCGCCCTTCTCGTAGGTGATGAGGTCGAAGGCCTCGGTGGCCTCGGCGGCGTTGTGCACCTCGGCGCGGATGGGGTGGGTGGAGCGCAGGGCGTCGAGCCCCATGGCGGCGGCCTTGCCGGCGTCGAACTCCAGCCAGACCCGCCACTCCGGCTTCCAGCCGTCGACCACCTTGAAGGCCATCCAGGTGGCGAAGGCCTCGTTGAGCCAGAGGTCGTCCCACCACGCCATGGTGACCCAGTTGCCGAACCACATGTGGGAGAGCTCGTGGGTCACCACCTCGGCCACCCGCTTCTGCTGGGTCAGCGGGGCGGTGGCCGGATCGAGCAGCAGCATCACCTCGCGGTAGGTGACCAGGCCGGCGTTCTCCATGGCGCCGGCCTCGAAGTCCGGCACCGCCAGCTGGTCCAGCTTGCCGAAGGCGTAGGGGATGCCGAAGTAGTCCTCCAGGCGCGGCAGCACCGCCACCGCCACCTCCTGGCCGAAGGCGGCCAGGCGGATCTTCTCGGGCACCGCCCAGGTTCGGACCGGGACCCCGCGCACCGTCTCCGGCGGCGTGGCCTCGAGCTTCCCGGCGGCCAGCGCCACCAGGTAGCTGGAGAGCGGCGGCGTCTCGCCGAAGGAAACCCGCACCCGGTCGCCCAGGTCGTCGCCCGAGGCGGGGCGGCCGTTGGAGAGGAGCGCCACCCCCTTGGGCGCCTCCAGCGTCAGCGCCCAGCTGGCCTTGAAGCCGGGCTCGTCGAAGCAGGGAAAGAGCCGGCGCGCGTCGGCGGCCTCGAACTGGGTGACGGCCAGCGGGCCGGCCTGGTACAGGCCGCGCAGCCCCTCGGTGAACCTCCCGGACCACTCGATCTCAAGGTCGGCGGCGCCGGGCTGCAGGGGCTCGGGCAGGCGCAGCAGGATGGTCTCGCTGGCGGGGGCGGCGGTCACCTCGGGAGCGAGGCTCCGCCCGCCGGCGCGGACGGCGGCGCGGGTGACGCTCAGGCCGGTGCCGTGCAGGACGACCTCGTCGGTGGCGCGCGACACCGTCAGCTGGACTGTCTGCCGGCCCCGGAAGGCGCGGCCGGCCAGGTCGAGCGAGAGGGTGGCGGCGTAGCGCAGGGGCCGGACGTGCAGCGGGAGGCGGTAGTTCCGATCCGCGATTGGGTGGGACATGGGGGCAGAAAGATGATGGGAAGGCGGCGCGCCGGCAATCGAAAAACGCGGCACCGCCGCGGGGCGTTCTCGGTGCGCCCCGCATCCCGGGCGCGGCCGGGCTCCGCCACCCGGCGGGACATGGATCGCGCACGGCGAATCTCCCAGGAGACGCTCGCGTGCGCCACGTTCACGCAGTCCATCCAGCAGGTCGTCGCGTAGCCGTCGGAGCGTCCCGCCGAGGCGCGGTCCAGCGACAGGCCTGCCACCCCGTCCTCGAGGGAACGGTCGGCGACGCCCTCGCCCCGCCGTCCGCGCCAGGACCGTGATCGAGATTGCCTGACCTGGTGGAGCGGGGACGGCGTCCGACCGCGATCCGTCCGGCGAGCGTGGACTTCACCCACATTGCCGGTGAATGTACTCAACTGTGGTGGCCCTATTGGGGTAGGTCATTGTGGGGGCCTCAGACGGAGCCTACAGTGTGACCTCGTCGAGCAGGACTTCGCCGGTGCGCCCACCCAT
>DASRTO010000128.1:0-18040 GCA_035655915.1 Anaeromyxobacteraceae bacterium | reverse complement strand
AACGCCTCGGGGGCGGTGCCGCCGGTGGACCTCATCCAGCTCTCGCAGAAGGGGTCCCTCTTCCTGACCCGGCCGACCCTGGTGCACTACACCGCCAGCCGCGAGGAGCTGGAGGGCGCGGCCCGCGAGCTCTTCGAGGTGATGCAGTCGGGCAAGGTGAAGATCGAGGTCTCGGCCACCTATCCGCTGGCCGAGGCGGCCCGGGCCCATACCGACCTCGAGGCCCGCAAGACCACCGGGTCCGTGGTACTGCTGCCCTGACGCGTACCTGCTGAAGGGCGGCTGCGGCGACGACTGCTTCGAGTACTTCCGCGGCTGGCTCATCGGCCGGGGTCGGAGGGTGTTCGAGGCGGCGCCGAGGAAGCCGGACAGCCTCGCGACCTTCCTGTATGCGGCGCGCGACGCCTACCGGAAGGCGACCGGGAGCGAGATGCCACCGCGCCGCGAGTCAGTACGGCGTCCCGTCCTTGCGGGTGTAGACGACGCTCCCGTCCGGAGCCTTGCGGTAGGCGAGGTCCACGTCGGTGTACGCCGCGAAGTCCTCGGGATCCTTGTTGCTGATCTCGAGGTACCGGGCCGGTCGGCCGCTCCGGTTCAGGAGCTGGTGCCCGTTCCCCGTGCCCGCCGGGAATCCGGCGCAGGTGCCGGCGGTGAGCACCTGCTCGCCCTCGTCGGTGCGCAGCACCACCTCGCCCTCGAGGACGAACACCATCTCGTCCTCGCGGGTGTGGTGGTGACGCATCGACGACTCCTTGCCGGGGGGCAGGGTGGTGAGGTTGACGCCGATCCGGGCGAGGCCGAGGGCGCTGCCCAGTGGGCGCTTCTCGCGCGGGAGGACGCGCGAGCGGAAGGGCTCCGGATACCCGGAGGTGGAACGGGGCGGGACGTCGGCGGGGTCGAGCGCGGGGGCCTTGAGTGGCATCGGCTTCGTGTAACCGGCCGGTCCGCGGCCCGCCGGACCCGGACAGGGTGGGCCGGGGCTCGGGTCGAGGATCGCCCGAGGGGCGACCCCGGGCCGGGCTCGACGCGGGCGTCGCCTCCGTGCTCTTCTCCGTCCGCGATGCGCCCGACCTGCCGCCGTTGCCTGCGCCCCGAGGCCTTCTGCGTCTGCGCCGGGCTCGGCCCCATCCCATCGCGGACGCGGGTGGTGCTGCTGCAGCACCCGCGGGAGGCGCGGCTGGCCATCTGCTCGGCGCGGCTCACCCGGGTGGCGCTCGAGAACGCCGAGCTCCACCGGGGCGTCTCCTTCCGGGATCATGCGCGAATTTGCGAAGTGGTGGCCGCGCCGGGCACGGCGCTGCTGTTTCCGGGTGGCGTGCCCGCCGAGATCGCGGCGGCCGACCCGCCCCGCGCCCTGGTGGTGGTCGACGGCACCTGGCTCCAGGCGGAGAAGATGCTGGAGGCGAATCCCGAGATCGCCGCGCTCCCGCGCATCGCGCTCGCTCCCGGGCGGCCGAGCGGGTACGGGGCGCTGCGCCCCGAGCCGGGCCCGGACCACCTCCCCACCATCGAGGCGGTGGCGCTCGCGCTCGGGGCGCTGGAGCGGGATCCGGCCCGGTTCGCGCCCATGGCCGAGGCCTTCCGGCGGGCGGTCGGGCTGCAGCTCGAGTGCGCGCGCGGGGCGCGGAGGAGCCCGAGACACCGGCCGGCGAGGGCGGTGGGCGCGTGACGACCTCGCGGGCTCCCCCACTGGCACATGCGCCGCCGCTCCTCGCTCGCTCCACCGAACCGGCAAGCGCCGCCGGCCGCCGAGGTGCTGTCGCGGCTGCGCGCCCGGGCCTCGCCCGCGAACGTCGCCGGGATGGCGCGCTATGGCATCAGCACCCGCGGCACGCTGGGGGTGACGGTGGCGGAGCTGCGGCGCCTGGCCCGGGAGCTCGGTGCCGCCCCGGCACGGGCGCGCCACCGGCTGGCGAGCGACCTCTGGGACTCGGGCGTCCACGAGGCGCGCATCCTGGCGGCGATCCTCGACGAGCCGATCCTGGTCGGCGAGGCGCAGGCGGAGCGGTGGGCGGCGGACCTCGACTCCTGGGACGTCTGCGACCAGCTGTGCGCGAGCCTCCTGCGGCGCACGGCCTTCGCCTGGCGCAAGGTCCGGGAGTGGGCCGGCCGCGAGGAGCCCTTCGTGAAGCGGGCCGGCTTCGCGCTCGCCACCCAGCTGGCGGTGCACGACCGTGACGCGCCCGACGCGGACTTCCTCCCGGTGCTGGCGCTCGTCGAGCGCGAGGCCGGCGACGGCCGGAACTACGTCCGGAAGGCGGTGAGCTGGGCCCTGCGGTGCGTGGGAAAGCGCAGCCCGGGCCTCCGGCGCCGGGCCGCGGCGGCGGCGCGGCGGCTTGCGGCGCGCCCGGAGCCCTCCGCGCGCTGGGTGGGGCGGGACGCCCTCCGCGACCTCACGGGGGAGGCGGTGCGGCGCCGGCTCTCGCGGCGGCGCCGTCAGCCGCGCACGCGCCCCAGCACGGCGCCGTCCGGGCGCACCCGGTAGGCGAGCGGCACCACCGCCACCCCGTACTTGCGGGCCAGCTCGGGGCGGCGCGAGACGTCCACCCGCACCACGGGACGGGCCTGCCCCTCGAGGTGGAGGTCGAGCGCCTGGCAGTCGGCGCAGAGGGGGTGGGTGAACTCCACGATCACCTCGGCTCCCTCGGGCGCGCCCAGCCCTGCGAGGTCGATGCGGTCGATGGCCCGGTGGCGGATGCCGCGGGCCAGGGCCACGAGCCGGTACATCTCGCAGCCGGCGCAGAAGCCGGTGACCGCCGAGAGCAGCGCCAGCCCGCCCACCAGCAGCCCGAGCCCCCAGCCGAGCGAGGGGAGGCCGGCCAGGTGCGCCAGGCTGGCCGCTCCGAGGACCACCGCGCCGAGGAGGTTCGCGAAGCGCGGCGGCCGGGCGTCCTCGAGCGGGCCCTCCCCGTACCGAGGCTGGACCCAGCCGAAGTAGGCGACGAAGGGGAGGGAGAAGCGGCGCCCGAACCAGACCGTCAGGGCGAGGTGCAGTGCCGTCAGGGTGAGCAGCGGCCAGAAGCCAGTCCAGAAGGCGGCGAGGCACAGCAGCGCCACCACTGCCTGGTTGACGCGCGGCGCGCGAGAGTCGACGACGGCGAGGTCGAGGAACGGGTCGGCTTTCCGGGGGATCATGGCCTGAGCGTATAACGGACATGCGTCCGCCATAACAGACTAAGACCCCATGAGGGACGTAAGCGATCGTTGCCTCCGAGGTCACATGGTTCTCAGTTGCTGACTCGTCTTGTGGAAGGCCTCTCGGGGGGCAGATGGGCATCGTCTCGACACGACTGGGAAAATGGACCTTCGACGAGCACGGGACGGCCCGCCATCCGGGCGACCCAGCGCTGGTCCTGTTGCACGGGCTCATGCTCGACCGGCGCATGTGGACGGCGCAGATCGGGGCGCTGGCGTCGCTCGGCCGCGTGCTGTGTTTCGACGGCCCGGGACACGGCGAGTCGGAGGCGGCGCCGCCGTTCACGCTGGAGGACCACGCCGACGCCCTCACCGAGGCCCTGGACGAGGTGCGGACGGCGAAGGCCATCCTGGTGGGCCACTCCTGGGGCGGGATGACGGCGCTTCGCTTCGCGCTCCGGCACCGGGAGCGGCTGGCCGGCCTGGCGGTGGTCGGAACCAGCGCCGACCCCGAGCCGTGGGGGCGCTGGCTCAAGTACCGAGTCTACGCCGCCTGGGTGAGCCGCCTGGGAGTGCCCCGCAGCCTGGCCCGGCTGGAGCTGGCCCGCATGGTCTACGGATGGCGGGCGCGCCAGGCCCGCCGGGAGCTCACGCGGGAGTTCGTGGCCACGGTGCGCCGCCATCCGCGGGAGGGCCTGGCCCGCGCCGGCGTGGCGGTGGTGGACCGGGCCCCCATCGCCGTCCAGATGCCGCTGGTGGCGGCGCCGGTGCTGGTCCTGTGCGGCCGAGACGACCGCACCCAGCCGCTCGCCCGCAGCGAGGACCTGGCGCGCCGCATCCCCGGCGGCAGGCTGGTGGTGCTGCCGGGCGGCCACACCCCGCCGGTGGAATGCCCCGAGGAGTTCAACGCCGCCCTGGTCCCGTTCCTGAGGCGGCTGCTCGCGGCGCGGCCGGAGGTGCGGCAGGCGGGGTAGCGAACGGCAGTCCCGTGGAGCCCGGCCAGTGAACCGAGGCGGCGGCTCGCCGGGTGCATCATCTCGGCCCCGTGGGGCGTGGGCCTCACCGTGAGAGGGAAGCGGACAACAGCTCGCGGACCTGCGTCGCCAGGTCGCGCTCCGAACGCATCTCGCCGTCGGCTCGGTAGAACGCGATCGCGGCCCGTAGCGACTCCATCCGGCGGACCTGCTCGCGAAGCGCCGGGAGATCGATTGAGGGCCGCCCCGGGGACCCCGACACGCGGCCGAGCCAACGGGCGCGCTCCAGGCGGCGGTGGCAGCGGCACGGGTTCTCTTCCCGCACGACGCCGCACCAGGCCTGCAAGACGGCCGCGATCCGGTTCCGGGCCCGCGAAAGCCGCTTCCGGTAGGTCGCCGCGTCGACGCCGAGCACCTGAGCCGCCTCGCCACCGCCGAGCTCGAGGATATCCCCGAGCACGAAGGCGGCGCGGTGGTCGCCGTCGAGGGTCGAGAGCATCGCCATCCCGCACCCGACCTTCACCTCCGTGAGGGCGGTCGCGTCGTCCGGCCGCTCGGGGGCCTCGGTGACGAGGCCGTCCGCGAGATCGGCACCGAACACCTGCTCCGTGAGCACCGGCAGGCGATACCGCCGCGCCCGGGCGTCCAGGCAGGCGTTCAGCGCGATGCGCCAGGCCCAGGTGGAGAAGCGGGCGCGCCGGTCGAACCGGGCCAGGTGCGTCACCACTCGGATGAGCGCCTCCTGGGCCGCGTCCTCGGCATCGGAGGGATCGAGCACCATGCGCCGCGCGAGGTCGAAGAACGGCGCCTGGAGCGCCCGTACCAACTCCTCGAGGGCGGCGGCGTCCCCGCCGAGCGCCCGATCGATCACCGTGTCATCGACCCGGATCGCGCCCATGGCGTCACGCCGGACAGTCGATTTCGAGCAGTGCCTTGAGGACGGTCAGTTCGCGCACCACCGCGGCGGCGCTCCGGGCGAAGGCCTCGTCGGACATACCGGGCGGCTGCACCTGGGTGAACACGTACTCGGTGCCGCCCCCGCGCGCAAGCACGCGGGACCAGGCGGTGACCTCGAGGCCGGGTGCCAGCCTCATGACGAAGTCCACCACCCGGCTCGCCGGGTCGGTGCGAACACGCAACGGGACCTCCCCGGCAGCCGTGGTCACGACCCAGTTGTCGCCCTCTGGGCGGATCTCCTTCGCGAACCCGACCGCCCACCTTGGAAGGTGGGCCGCGTTCGCCACGAACCGGAAGACCCGCTCGGGATCCGCCTCGATCGAGATCGCCCTGGTGTCGGTATGCATCGCGCTCTCCTCTCCGGACCATCGCGTCCGAGGTGTTGGACTCGGCCGGGACCGATCTTGTGACCGGCGATGGGGAGAAACCGCCGCGGGCGCTGCGCCAGGCGACCCTCCGCGTCGAGGCCCCGATGGCCGGTCAGCCCGGTCTCGTCGGCCGCAGCGCCGCGCCCGGCCGCCTCGCGGCCGAGGCTCCTAACGCCCGCTCGACGCCTGCTTCACCTCGGCCAGGAGCTTCTCCAGCGACCCCTTGGCGTCGCCGAAGAGCATGGAGGTCCGGGGCAGGTAGAAGAGCGCGTTGTCGATGCCTGCGAAGCCGGGGTTCATGGAGCGCTTCATGACGATGACGCTCCGCGCCTCGTCCACGTTCAGGATGGGCATCCCGTGGATGGGGCTCGAGGGGTCGTTGCGCGCCGCCGGGTTCACGACGTCGTTGGCGCCGATGACCAGGGCCACGTCGGCGTTCTTGAATTCGCCGTTCACCTGGTCCAGGTCCTTCAGGCGGTCGTAGGGGACGTTGGCCTCGGCCAGCAGGACGTTCATGTGCCCCGGCATGCGCCCCGCCACCGGGTGGATGGCGAAGATCACCTCGCCCCCGTTCTTCTCCACCAGCTCGGCCAGCTCGCGGACCTGGTGCTGGCACTGCGCCACCGCCATGCCGTACCCCGGGACGACGATCAGCTTGCGGGCCCAGGCGAGCTGGATGGCGGCGTCCTCGGCGGTGATGGACCGCACCGTCCTCTCCACGGAGCCGGCAGCCGCCGCGGGCTGCGGCGCGCCGAAGGCGCCGAAGAGCACGTTGCGGAAGGAGCGGTTCATGGCCCGGCTCATGATCACCGAGAGGATGAAGCCGGAGGCACCGTCGAGGGCTCCGGCGATGATGAGCACGTTGTTGTCGATGGCGAAGCCGGTAGCCGAGGAGGCCAGGCCGGCGTAGCTGTTGAGGAGCGAGATCACCACCGGCATGTCGGCGCCGCCGATGGGGAGCACCAGCGAGACGCCGAAGCAGAGCCCCAGCCCCACCATGGCGTAGAAGGCGGCCGGGCGGGCCGGATCCACCACCAGCCAGGCGCCCAGCGCCACCATGCCGCCGAAGAGCGCCAGCGAGACCAGGTTCTGGCCGCGGAAGGTGACCGGGGCCGACGGCAGGATCTCCTGGAGCTTGCCGAAGGCCATGAAGCTGCCGGTGATGGTGAGCGAGCCGAACATGACCTCGAAGGCCAGCGCCGCCATCTGGCCGCTGGAAACGTCCGCCCCGTGGTGACGGGTGTAGTACTCGGCCACGCCCACCAGCGTCGCCGCCAGCGCCCCGAACATGTGGGAGATGGCGATCCGCTGCGGCATGGCGGTCATGGGCACCCACATGCCGAGCGGGTAGCCGATGACCGAGCCCAGGACCAGGCCGGCCAGGATCCAGTCGTAGCGGACGATCTCGTGCTGGAGCAGCGTCCCCACGATGGCGAGCAGCATGCCCAGGGCGGCGAGCTGCATGCCGCGCCGGGCGCGGTCGGGGTGGGTGAGGCCCCTGAGGCCCAGGATGAACAGCACCGAGGCGACGAGGTAGCTGGCCTGGACCAGCGCCTCGCGGGTCACTTCCGCTCCTCCCGGCCCGGCCCGCCGGGCCCGCGCCGGAACATCTTCAGCATGCGGTCGGTGATGAGGAAGCCGCCCACCACGTTGATGGTGGCGCTGGTGACCGCCACGAAGCCGAGGATGGTGGCCACCCGGTTCTGGTCCGAGCCGGCGGCCACCAGCGAGCCCACCAGCGAGATGGCGCTGATGGCGTTGGTGGCCGACATGAGCGGGGTGTGGAGGAGCTGCGGCACCCGGGTGATGACCAGGTAGCCGACGAAGCCGGCCAGCACGAAGACGTAGGCCTGGACGATCTCGGTCACGGCGCCCTCCAGCGGACCTCGCCGCCGTGCACGGCGGCCATGGCGCGGGTGATCTCGTCCTGGAGGTCGAGGCGCAGCGCCCCGTCCCGCCACAGGTGCGACGCCAGCGATTCGAGATTTCGCGAGTACATCTGGCTGGCGTGGTAGGGGAGGGTGGCCGCGAGGTCGAGCGGGCCCATGATGGTCACCCCGCCCGCCTCCACCGCCTCGCCGGGGCGGGTGAGGGCGCAGTTACCGCCGCTCTCGGCGGCGAGGTCCACCACCACCGAGCCGGGGCGCATGGACCGCACCATCTCCTCGGTGACCAGCCGCGGGGCGGGGCGCCCCGGCACCTGGGCGGTGGTCACCACCAGGTCCTGGTCGGGGAGGTGCCGTCCCACCGCCGCCAGGACCCGGGCCTGCTCGTCCGAGGCCAGCTCCTTGGCGTAGCCGCCCGCGCCCTCGGCGGCCACCGGCGTCTCGACGAAGCTCGCCCCCAGCGACCGGACCTGCTCCTTCACCGCCGGCCGGACGTCGAAGGCCGACACCACCGCCCCGAGCCGGCGCGCGGTGGCGACGGCCTGGAGGCCGGCCACCCCGGCCCCGACCACGAAGGCGCGGGCCGGCGCCAGGGTGCCGGCGGCGGTGGTGAGCATGGGCATGAGCCGGGTGAGGTGTGCCGCGCCGAGGAGCACCGCCTTGTAGCCGGCGGCGGTGGCCTGCGAGGAGAGGGCGTCCATGGACTGGGCCCGGGTGATGCGCGGCACGAGCTCCATGGCCAGGGCCGTGACCTTCCGCGCCGCCAGGCGCTGGAGGAGGTCCGGGCTCGCCGCCGGCTGCAGCAGGCAGGCCAGGGCCGCGCCCGGCGACAGCCCGTCCACCTCCTCCGGGCCGGGGCGGCGGACCTTCAACACCAGCCCGGCGGCGAGGGCCTCGGCTGCGCCTCCCAGGGCGGCCCCGGCCTTCTGGTAGGCCGCGTCGGCGAAGCCCGCCCCGAGGCCGGCGCCGCGCTCCACCACCACCTCCAGCCCGGCCCGGCGCAGCCGGGCCACCGAGTCGGGAACCAGGGCCACGCGCCGCTCCCGCGAGGCCGTCTCCATGGGAACTCCGATGCGCATGGGCCCTCGGCTCTCCGCGTGGCGCCGCCGGCGCTCCGGAAGGTGCACCACGGGTGACGGCTGGCGCGGATGACCAGAAGATAAGGAGCGGCCCGCCCACGCGCACGGTCCCGGGAGGCCGCCTCGACCGGCGCGCCCCGAGCGGCTACCGTGAGCCGGCATGGCGGACGCGGCCGCGCGGGAGGGCGTTCCCCGGGGCACCTGGGCCCTCTACCTGGGCACGGTGGCGGTGTACGCCGACATGTACGTGACCCAGCCGTTCCTGCCGCTCCTGACCGCCGAGTTCGGGGTGCCGCCGGCCCGGGCCGGCCTCAGCGTCTCGGCGGTGGTGATGGCCATCGCGGTCTTCTCGAGCCAGTACGGGCCGCTCGGCGACGCGCTGGGGCGCAAGCGGGTCATGGCCGGCGCCACGGCGCTGCTGGTCCTCCCCACGCTGGCCTGCGCCTTCGCGCCGACCTTCGGCCTGCTCCTGCTCTGGCGCGCCCTGCAGGGGGCGCTCATCCCCGGCGTCAGCGCCGTCTCGGTGGCCTTCGTGGGCGACGCCCTGCCGCCGGAGCGGGTGGGGCCGGTGGTGGGGCGGGTCATCGCCGCCTCGGTGGCGGGCGGGCTCCTGGGGCGGGTGGTGAGCGGCCTGGTGGCGCAGGCCCTCGGCTGGCGCGCCGCCTTCCTCCTCTTCGGCGGGGTCACGGCCCTGGCCGCCGCCGCCATGGCGCTGGCGCTGCCGGCCGGGCGCGCCCGCGCGGCGGTGTCCTGGCGGGCGGCCTACGGCGGGATGCTGTCGCACCTGCGCCGGCGGCGGCTCGCCGGCGCCTACCTCCTGGCGCTCGCCATGTTCTTCGGCTTCATCGCCGTCTTCACCTACCTGCCCTACCGGCTCACCGCCGATCCCTTCCGGCTCTCCACCGGCGCGGTGGCCAGCTTCTACCTCGTCTACCTGGCCGGCGTGGTGTCCTCGCCGCTGGCCGGGCGGCTGGTGGGCCGGCTCGGGGCGGAGCGCCTCATGGCCGGCGGCGTGGCGGTGGCCGCGGCGGGCGTCCTGCTCACGCTCCTGCCGTCGCTCGGGGCGGTGGTGGCGGGGCTGGTGGTGCTGTGCCTGGGGATGTTCACCGCCCAGGCGGTGGCGCCCTCGTACGTGAACCTGGCCGCGGGCGAGCCCAAGGGCGGCGCCACCGCGCTCTACCTCGCCTTCTACTACCTGGGCGGGACGCTCGGTTCCTGGCTGCCGGGCCACGCCTGGCAACGGGCCGGCTGGGCGGGGGTGGTGGCGGCAAGCGCCGGGGCGCTCGGCCTGGGGCTCGCGGCGGTGGTGGGGCTGTCGGGGATCCCCCGCCGGCCGGGGCGCGCCTGATGATGGTATTCGTGCCCGGTTGCGACGATCCCTACTTCGGTGGGCTCGGGGCAGGCGACTGACGCGATGAGCCCGATCGCCGCCGGCGGGAGCTGAAGTGGGCAGCCACCGCGCGGGGGAGGTGCGCGGCGGCTGCCCTGGCGCCCGGTCGGCCCCGGAGTCACGGCCTCAGCGGTGCTCCTGGCCAGGCAGCGTCGAGCTCCGACACCTTGGAGTTCACACCGCCGGTGCCGAGCGACAGGTTGGTGACGAACAGGGTCCGGCCGCGGAAGACCAGGCTGGCCGGGAAGTCGAGGGCGGCCGCGCCGGCACCCGAAAGGCGCGCCAGCAGGGCGCCGGAGGGCGAGAGCACCTGGACCTCGTTCGCCTGGTTGGCGCACACCCACAGGTTGCCCTGGACGTCGAACTGGATGCCGTCGGCGCCCCAGAGGAAGCCGGTCGCCTGGCCGCCCCGGGCGAAGGTCTCCACCGGCCCGGCCGCGCCCGAGCGCAGCACCGGCACGCGCAGCACGGCGCTGTCGCCGGTGTTGGCCACGTAGAGGAAGCGCCCGGTGCGGTCGAAGGCCAGGCCGTTAGCCCCGAAGGGCGGCTGGCCGGTGGTCCTGAGGAGCGGGCTCTCCGCCCACGCCACCGTCTCCCCGCGGCGGCGGTCCACCCGGTAGACGCGCCCCTCGAAGGAGTCCGACACGTAGAGGCGCCCGTGGGCGTCGCGGGCGATGGCGTTGGGGGCGGTGAAGCCGGTCGCCACCACCTCGGCGGCGCCGGTGCTGACATCCACCAGCAAGAGCCGCCCGTGGCCGGGCTGGCCGTCGGCGAAGTCGGCCAGGTAGAGCCCCTCGGACGGCACGAGGAGCATTCCCAGGAGCGAGGCCACGCCGGCCGGGCCGGCAGCCACGCCCAGGCGGCCGGTGAGGCCGCCGAAGCGATCGAGCACGCAGATCCAGGCGGTGGGGGCGAAGGCGAAAGACGAAGCGTAGACGTTGCCTCGCGGATCCACCGCCACGCCCTCGGGGAACGGGCAGTCGTTCCGGAGGTTGGGGCCGAAGTCCTCGACCGGGCCGCCGATGGGCCGGGGCGCGGCCGCCGAGGCGCGCCCGGGAGCCCCGTCGGCCCCGGCGCCGGCGAGCGGCAGGAGCCACAGGGCGGCCAGGAGGGAAGCGGTCGCGGTCCGGCGCATGAGGTCCTCCTCGGGAACGCGCAACCACACCACGGTCCGCTCCCAGGCGGACCGTGCCGTTTGGGGAAGGGCCCACCCGGGTCCCACCGGGAGCCGGACGTCAGCCGCGGCCCCGTTCCCACCACAGGTCGGGCTCGGACGGCCGGACGCGCTGGCGGGGCGCGGCCCCCATCGCTGCCAGCTCGGACAGCACCGCCTCGAGGAGGGCGGGCAGGGCGCCCCGCACCGCCTCGGAGAGACCGGCGCCGGTCTCGACGGCCCCCGGGACGATGCCGATCAGCCGGACCTGCCTCGGGCCGCCGCCCGTGAAGTCGAGGGTGAGGAGGGCCTCGCGCAGGCCCGGCTCGTGCGGGCTCATCGCCATCACCGGGGACTTCGCCAGCAGCGCCTCCAGGTCGTAGCGGCGGATCTCGCCGGGAGCGGCGCCCCTGGCGCGGACCGCGTCCACCACCACCGCCGCCGCCACGTCGTGCAGGAAGACGGTCAGGTCCAGCCCGGGCGTCCCGGCCTCGACCACTGACACCTCCGGGGGGAACTCCCAGCCGGCCTCCAGGAGCTTCACCAGGTGCGGGCCGACGGCGTCGTCGCCCATGAGGACGTTGCCGATGCCCAGGACCACGATGCGGGGCGCCATGCCAGGGCGAGCCTATACCACGTCCCGCTCGCCTCGCCCCGGCGGCCCGGGCGCGCCGGGTGCGGCCCTCGAGGGACGGCGCGCCCGTTCCCCGGCCGGCGCCCGCGTAATCGCCCCTTCACGGCCAGGGAGTCCCCTGGGCTCGACTCGGCGCGCCCATCCGTGGCAGAAACGGTGGGGGTTCGGGGCGAGCTCCTGCCGTAGGGGGCCCCGCAGGCGCGGCGGCGGTTGACCCGGAGCCGCCCCTGCCGCACTGTGAGGGCTGCCCATGCGCGCCACCGCCCTCCTCGGCGCGGTCGCCCTCGCCCTCGGCGTGGCCGGCCTTGCCCTTGCCCAGCAGCCGCCTCCCCCCGGCGACGCCATGGCGGAGCTGCCGATGGACTTGACGGTGGGAGAGCGGAAGAGCCTCTGCCCGTGCCCGGTGAGCGGCCTGGTCTGCGACGACCCGTCGATCGTGAGGCTGGTGGAAGGCCCGGGCGGGATGAGCCTCGAGGGCGTGAAGCCGGGCACGACGGTGTGCAGCCTGTACGGGCCGAACCGGATCCGGCGGACGTACCGCGTCACCGTCAGGAGGCCCGACGAGGAGAAGGATCCCGGTTCCGCGAAGCCGGCGCCGGCGTCGGGCGACCGGGGAAGGTAGCGCCCCGCTCGGGGCCTGCGGCAGGGGCGCGCCTCGCCGGGGGGTTCGACGCCGGCCGCTCCGTGCCCAGATTGGGGGCGGCGGGGGACGAGCCCGCCGGAGGCGCGCCGTGGAGAACGCAGACGTCGCGCGGACGCTCGGCGAGATCGCTGACCTGCTCGAGTTGACCGGCGGCAACCCATTCAAGGTGCGCGCCTACCGGCAGGCGGCCCAGCTGGTGGACGTGCACCCGGAGCCCATCTCCGAGGTGTGGCGACAGGGCCGGCTCACGGAGCTGCCCGGCATCGGCGGCGGCATCGCCGGCAAGGTCGCCGAGCTGCTCGAGACCGGCTCCTGCCCCGAGCACGACAAGCTAGCGGCCAAGGTGCCGCCGGGAGTGATGGAGATGCTGCGGGTGGAGGGGGTGGGGCCGAAGACCGCCCAGGCGGCCTGGAAGGCGCTGGGGATCGAGGACCTCGACGCGCTGGAGGAGGCCTGCCGCAGCGGGCGGCTCCTCCAGGCGCCGCGCATGGGGGAGAAGCGCGCCCACGCCATCCTGGAGGCCATCGCCCGCCACCGGGCTCGCGCCGGGCGCGTGCCGCTGCACCGGGCCCTCTCCTGGGCCGAGGCCATGCTGGCGCGCCTCGAGGCGGTGCCGGGCGTGGTCCGGGCCGAGGCCGCGGGAAGCCTGCGCCGCCGCAGGGAGACGGTGGGGGACCTCGACCTCCTGATCGGCGCCGCCGACGCCGGGCCGGTGATGCGGGCCTTCGCCGGCCTGCCGGAGGTGGCCTCGCTCCTGGCCGAGGGCCCCACCCGGAGCTCGGCGCGCCTGCGCGGCGGCATCCAGGCCGACCTGCGGGTGGTGCCGCCCGAGTCGTTCGGAGCCGCGCTGCACTACTTCACCGGCTCCAAGTCCCACAACATCGCCCTGCGCACCCGCGCCGTCCGCATGGGCCTCAAGCTCTCCGAGTATGGGGTCTTCGACCGCGCCGGGCGGCGGCTGGGCGGCGCCGGCGAAGAGGAGGTGTTCCGCGCCGTGGGGCTGCCCTTCATCCCGCCCGAGCTGCGCGAGGGGAGCGGCGAGATCGAGGCCGCGGAGAAGGGGAAGCTGCCGCGGCTGGTGGAGGAGGGCGACCTCCTCGGCGACCTCCACGTGCACTCCCGCGCCTCCAGCGACGGACGCTCCACGCTGGAGGAGATCGCCGCCGAGGGGCGCCGCCTGGGGCGCCGCTACCTGGCGGTCACCGACCACTCGCGTGCCCGGCCGCGCGGCCTCGACCCCGCGCGGCTCCGGGAGCACGCCGAGGCGGTGCGGGAGCTGGACCGGCGGTCCGGAGGGCGGCCCCACCTGCTGGCCGGGATCGAGGTGGACATCCTCCCCGACGGCCGGCTCGACCTCCCGGAGGAGGACCTGCGGCGGCTGGACGTGGTGGTGGCGGCAGTGCACTCCCACCTGGCCGACCCAGCCGGGCCGATGACCGCTCGGGTGGAGCGGGCCATGCGCTCCGGCGTGGTCCACGTGCTGGGCCACCCCACCGGCCGGCAGATCGGCAGCCGCGACGCCTCGGCCGTGGACGTGGAGCGGGTGGTGGCCGCGGCCGCCGAGCAGGGGGTGGCCCTGGAGGTGAACGCCATGCCGGATCGCCTCGACCTCACCGACCGCGGCTGCCGGCTGGCCAAGGCGGCCGGGGTGCCGGTGGTGATCTCCAGCGACGCCCACGAGAAGGGGCAGCTCGGGAACCTGCGCTACGGCGTGTGGGTGGCCCGGCGCGGCTGGCTCACGCGCCAGGACGTCCTGAACGCCCTCCCGCTCCCCGAGCTGCGGCGGCGCCTCGGGCGCCAGGCGCCGCGGGCGAGGGCCCGATGACGGCGCCGGCGGCCCGGACCGGAGGGAGGGCCTCCGCCGCCTGGGCGGACGCCTCCAACGTGGCGCTGCTCGCCGACCTCTACGAGCTCACCATGGTGCAGGCCTACCTGGCCGAGGGACTCTCCGGGTCGGCCACCTTCAGCCTGTTCGCGCGCCGCCTCCCCCGGGGGCGCAACTACCTCGTGGCGGCGGGCCTGGAGGACGCGCTGCGGACGCTGGAGTCGCTGCGCTTCGAGCAGGAGGCGCTCGAGTGGCTCCGCTCCCTCCGGCTCTTCGACGACCGGCTGCTCCACTGGCTCGAGTCCTTCTGTTTCTCCGGCGACGTCGAGGCCGCGCCCGAGGGGACGCCGCTCTTCGGCGGCGAGCCGCTCCTGGAGGTGACCGCCCCCATCGCCGAGGCGCAGCTGGTCGAGACCCTGCTCATGAACCAGGTGCACCTCCAGACCGTGGCCGCCTCCAAGGCGGCTCGGGTGGTGGGCGCGGCCCGCGGCCGGACCGTGGTGGACTTCGGGGCGCGCCGGATGCACGGCGCCGACGCCGCCGTGAAGGTGGCCCGGGCCGCGTACCTCGCCGGCTGCGACTCCACCTCCAACGTCCTGGCCGGCCACCTCTACGGCATCCCCCTCGCCGGCACCATGGCCCATAGCTGGGTGCAGGCCCACGCCACGGAGATCGAGGCCTTCCGCGCCTTCGCCCGGACCTGGCCCAACACCGTCCTCCTGGTCGACACCTACGACACGCTGGCCGGCGTGCGCGAGGTGGTGCGGCTCTCGCGCGAGCTGGGCCCCGACTTCCACGTCCAGGCGGTGCGGCTCGACTCGGGCGACCTGCTCGAGCTGTCCCGGGCGGCGCGGCGCATCCTCGACGAGGCCGGGCTCTCCCGGGTCGGGATCTTCGCCTCCGGCGGCCTCGACGAGCGGGCGGTGGAACGGCTGGTGCGGGCCGGGGCCCCCATCGGCGGCTTCGGGGTCGGCACCTCCATGGGCGTCTCCGACGACGCGCCGGCCCTCGACGTGGCCTACAAGCTCGTCTCCTACGCCGGCCGGGACCGCCTCAAGCTGTCGCCCGGGAAGGAGCTCTGGCCGGGGCCGAAGCAGGTCTTCCGCTTGGAGCGCGGCGGCACCGCGGAGGGCGACGTGCTGGCCCGGCGCGGCGAGGAGCTGCCAGGAAGGCCGCTGCTCCTGCCGGTCATGCGGGGGGGGCGACGGCTCCCGGGCCCGACGCTGGCCGAGGCGCGGCAGCACGCCCGCCGCGAGCGAGAGCGCCTGCCGGACCGGCTCCTCTCCCTGGAGCCGGCCGACCCGCCCTACCCGGTGGAGCCCAGCGAGGGCCTGCGGGCGCTCCGCGACCGGCTGGCCGCGGAGCACCACGCCCGATGAGGCCCGCGGGGCCAGCCTCCGCCGCCTCGCGTCGGCAGCCGCCGCCGATGGCGAGGCCGGCGCCGCGGCACCCATATGGGATGGGCCCGTTTGGCGGGGTTTCCCTCCCTTCCGGGGCCCCTATGTTTGGAAGGGTGGACCGGAGATGATGGCGCAGCGGACCACCGTCGAGGCGGTTCGCGCCGCGCTGGCGGCGGAGGCGCGGATCGAGATCGCGCGCCACCCGGTGGCGCTGGCCTTCCAGGACGGGGTGCTCACCATCGAGGGCGAGCTTCCCTGCGTGGCCGCCAAGAAGCTGGCCCTGGAGCGGGCCGCGGCCGTTCCGGGAGTGCGCCACCTGGTGGACCGGCTGCGGGTGGCTCCCGCCCGCCACATGGGCGACGCCGAGATCCGCGATCACGTCCGCGACGCCCTGCTGGGGGAGCCGGCGCTGGAGGCCTGCGCCGTGCGGGTGGGGATCGGCCAGGCGGCGCGGCCGGTGCGCGAGCCGCAGCGGCCGGCCGGCGTCCTGGAGGTGTCGGTGCGGGACGGGGTGGTGACGCTCGACGGGGAGGTGCCGAGCCTCTCCCACAAGCGGCTGGCCGGGGTGCTGGCCTGGTGGGTGCCCGGCACCCGCGACGTGGTCAACGGACTTGAGGTGGCGCCGCCGGAGCCCGACTCCGCCGGGGAGATCACCGACGCGGTGCGGCTGGCGCTGGAGAAGGACCCGCTCCTGGACGCGGACGGGATCCAGGTGGGGGCCCGCGGGGCGGTGGTGACGCTCACCGGCCGCGTGCCGTCCGAGGAGCAGCGGGAGATGGCCGAGGACGACGCCTGGTTCGTCTTCGGCGTGGACGAGGTGGTGAACCGCATCGCCGTGAGCCCGTGAGGGGCGGCGGCGATGAGCCTACGCGAGGAGATAGACATGGCGACCTGGACCAGGATCTGCTGCCCCATCGACTTCTCCGAGACGTCGCGGGTGGCCATGGAGGAGGCGGCCGAGCTGGCCCGCCTCTCCCAGGGCGAGCTGGCCCTGCTCCACGTCTTCGAGCCGCCGGCGGCCACCGCCGACCTGATGGTGACCCCTCCCGAGATGCTCGATCAGACCGCCCGGGAGCTGGAGCGCAAGCTGGAGCTGTGGAAGTCGGAGGCCGAGCGGCGCGGGGCCAAGGTGGTGCGCTCCCTGGTGGTGAGCGGGGCGGCCGCCACCGAGGTGGTGCGCTTCGCCCGGGAAGGGGGATACGACCTGGTGGTGATGGGCACGCACGGGCGGCGCGGGATCAGGCACCTCGTGCTCGGCTCGGTGGCCGAGCGGGTAGTGCGCGAGGCGCCCTGCGCCGTGCTGGTGGTGCGCCCGCGGTCGAGGTAGCGCCGCTCCCAGCCCTGCCGCACGAGGAGAGCCATCCATGCAGACACCGGTCAAGGTCGCCTACCGACACCTGCGTTCCTCCCCCGCGGTGACCGAGCTGGTGAAGGAGAAGGTGAAGAAGCTGGAGCGCTACTTCGATCGGATCACCGCCTGCGCGGTGACCCTGGAGGTGCCGCAGCGGCACCACCACCTGGGCAAGCACTACCGGGTGCGCATCGAGATGCAGGTGCCGGGCGAGACCCTGGTGGTGGGGCGCGATCCCAGGGAGAGCCGCGCCCACCAGGACCTGTACTCGGCCATCCAGGCGGCCTTCCGCGAGGCCAAGCGGCAGCTGCAGGACCACGCCCGCCGCTTCGACCACCGGGTCCGGGCGCGGGCGGTGACCGCCCACGCCGAGCCGCCGCGGGCGGTGGTGGTGCGGCTCTTCCCGCAGGAGGGCTACGGCTTCCTGCAGGCCCCCGACGGCCGGGAGATCTACTTCCACCAGAGGAGCGTGCTCAAGGGCGCCTTCGACCGGCTCAAGGTGGGCGACGAGGTGCGCTACGCCGAGGAGCCGGGCGAGGAGGGGCCGCAGGCGAGCACGGTGGCCCTGGCGAAGAGCGAGCGGCGCAGCGCCTGATGGGCGGGCGGGGGGGAGACCGGCTGGCGCTGCCGCCGCCCCGGCTCGGGGCGGCCGGGCTCGCTTGGGCGCTGGCCCGGCGCCGCTCCCGCCGCGAGTTCGGCCGGCGGGACGTCGCGGCCGAGGCGCTGGCGGGCCTGTGCTGGTCGGCGCAGGGGCGGACCGCCTCCTGGGGCGGCCGGACCGCCCCGTCGGCCGGAGGCCTCTTCTACCTGCTCCTCGCCGCCGAGGCCCTGGGCCTCGCCGCCGTCCCGGTGGCGGCCTTCGACGACCAGGCGGTGCTGGCGGCGCTCGGGCTCGACCCGGCGGTGCTGCCCCTCTACCTGGTCCCGGTGGGCGAGGCGGTCTGAGGGGCCGGTGAGGCGGGGACGCCGAGGGGAGAGGCCGGCCCGGCGCGCCGCTGCGACGCCAGGGCCTCGGCGCGGCGCCGGATGCCGCGGAGCTGGGCCCGGACCATCACGAACTCCTGCGGGTCGAGCGCGGCCAGCATCAGCCGGGTGCGCAGGCCCGGCGGACCGCGCCCGCGGACGCGCAGCACCAGCCTGGTGGTCTCCGGGCCGGCCGGATAGAGGCCCCACGACTGGGTCACGGCGTATCCCTCCTGGTGGATCTCGATGAGCAGGAACCGGTTCGGCTCGGCGAGCGCCACC
>DASRTO010000127.1:0-2500 GCA_035655915.1 Anaeromyxobacteraceae bacterium | reverse complement strand
CAGATCCGCTCCGGGCAGATCGACGAGCGCTGGCTCTCCGAGGTGGAGTCGCGGGACAACATCTTCCCGGAGATCGACTACCGGGTGTACCGGCCGGTGGCGTAGGCGGCGCTCAGGCGGGCGGACGGTAGACGCGGCTGCCGTAGTCGAGGAGCGTCCGGGCGGTGTTGAAGGCCGGCCCCAGGCTGCGCAGCGAGTCGCGCACGCGCTGCAGCCAGGGACGCGGCAGCCCGTCCTGGTCCCGCTGGTAGAACAGCGGCACCACCTCGCGCTCCAGCAGGCCGTAGAGGGCGTCCGCGTCGCGCGCGTCCTGGGCCGCCTCGCCCTGGTCCGGCTTGCTGCGGATGGCCCACCCGTTCGCGCCATCGTAGGCCTCCTCCCACCAGCCGTCGAGCACGCTCAAGTTGAGCCCGCCGTTCAGAGCCGCCTTCATGCCGCTGGTCCCGCTGGCCTCCAGCGGCGGCCGGGGGAGGTTGAGCCACACGTCGCAGCCCGCCACCAGGCGCCGCGCCGCCGGGAGGTCGTGGTCCTCGAGGAAGACCACGCGGGCTCCGGCGCCCTGCTGCGTCTTGAGCGCGAAGATGGCCTGCACCATCCGCTTGGCCCCGTCGTCCAGCGGGTGGGCCTTCCCGGCGATGACCACCTGGACGGGATGCGCCCCGTTGAGCAGGGCCAGCGCCCGCCCGGCGCTGGCCACGAGCAGGTGGAGGCGCTTGTAGGAAGCCACCCGGCGCGCGAAGCCCAGGGTGAGGGCCGCCGCGTCGAAGGTCTGCGCGGCGCTCTCGACGTAGGGGATGGGCTCGCCGCGGGCCAGCCGGTCGGCCACCGAGCGGGCGCGGGCGAACTCCACCAGGTCGGCCCGCATCCGGCAGCGCGCCGCCCACAGCTCCTGGTCTGGGATGGCGTCGACCGCGGCCCAGCGCGACGGGTCGGCGGCGCCCTCGATCCACCCCGGCCCCAGGTTCCGGTCGAGCAGCTGGCGCATGGGCGGGGCCATCCACGTCGGCAGGTGCACCCCGTTGGTCACGTGGAGGATGGGGACCTCCCCCTCCGGCCGGCCCGGCCAGTGGTGGGCCCACATGGCGCGCGCCACCTGGCCGTGGCGGCGGCTGACGGCATTGGCCGAGCGGCTGGTGCGCAGCGCCAGGTCGGTCATGCCGAAGGGCGCGCTGGCGGGGGCGCCCGGCGGCCGGCCCAGGGCGAGCAGGTCCGGCGCGGCCGCTCCCAGCTCTCGCGCCCAGGCGCCCACGGCCATCTCGACCTCGGCCGGCTGGTACGACTCGTTCCCGGCCGCGACCGGGGTGTGCGTCGTGAAGACCACGCGGCGGCGGGCCGCCTCCACGGCGCTCTCGGGCGGCTCCCCGCGGGCCAGGCCCTCCCGCGCCAGCTCGAGCGCTGCCAGCGCCGGGTGCCCCTCGTTGAGGTGGTAGACCGCCGGCCGGATCTCCAGGGCCGCTAGGGTCCGCACCGCGCCGACGCCGAGCAGGGCGTACTGCATGAGCCGGTACTCGCGGTCGCCCACGTAGAGCTGGGCAGTGATGTGGCGGTCGATGGGGTCGCTCTCGGGCAGGTCGGTGTCGAGCAGGTAGAGGGGCACGCGTCCCACCGCGGCCCGCCAGACGGCGGCGCGCACCCGCCGCGAGCGGATCGGGACGTCCACCGCGACCGGCGCGCCCCCGGGCCCGAGGGCGCGCTCGACCGGCAGATGCTCGGGCCTGGCCACGGTCCAGCACTCGTGCTGCCAGCCGGAGGGGTCGAGCCGCTGGTGGAAGTAGCCTCGCCGGTAGAGCAGCCCCACCGCGACCAGCGGCAGGCGGCGGTCGGACGCCTCCTTGAGCAGGTCGCCGGCAAGCACCCCCAGGCCGCCGGAGTAGATGGGAAGCGACTCGTGGATGCCGTACTCCGAGCACAGGAAGGCGACCGGCCCCCCAGGGCCGGCCGGGGAGGCGGCGGGCGGCGCCGCCAGCGCCGCGTGCAGCCCCCGCGCCAGGCGATCCGCCAGGTCGAGCAGGTCGCGGCTGGCGGCGGCGCCCTGGAGCGCGCGGCGCGGCGCCTCGCGCAGCAGGCGGACCGGGTTGTGGCCGCAGGCCTCCCAGGCGGCGGGATCGACGGCGCGCCACAGCGCCTCGCCCTCTGGCTGCCACGACCACCAGTAGTTGAAGGCCAGGCCCGCCAGCGCTCGCAGCCGCCTGGGGAGCTGCTCCTCCAGCGCGTCCTGCGCCGCGGTGCCCGCCGTCCAACTCGCCACGGAGTACCCCGGGGTAGGGATCCGGATCCAATATGGGCTCCGCGGCCAGGATGCGGGATGCCGCTCCTGTGGTGCCACGTTCGGGGGGTGCCCGGCGGCCCGGTCTCGCCATGGGTCAGTCCTCCTCGTGCTCGCGCTTCTCTGCGATCTCCTTGCGGAGGGCCTCGAGGGCCTGGTCGCCGGCGCCGTGCTCGTGGGGCAGGTCCTTGTCCTCCTCGCCGGGCTTGCCGGTGAGGTGGGCCTCGCCGGGCC
>DASRTO010000126.1:0-3759 GCA_035655915.1 Anaeromyxobacteraceae bacterium | reverse complement strand
GGCGGACTTCTCGCTGGTCCACGCCTGGAAGGCCGACAAGTGGGGGAACCTGGTCTTCCGCAAGACGGCGCAGAACTTCAACCCCATGATGTGCGCCGCCGCCCGGGTGTGCATCGTCGAGGCCGAGCACATCGTGGAGGTGGGCGAGATCCCGCCGGACCAGATCCACGTCCCGTCGATCTACGTGAAGCGCCTGGTGCAGGCCAGGGACCTCAAGAAGCCCATCGAGCGCCGCACGGTGCGGCCGCGGGCGGGGAGGTAGGCCATGCCGCTCACCCGCGAGCAGATCGCGCAGCGCGTCGCCCGGGAGCTCCGCGACGGCTTCTACGTCAACCTGGGCATCGGCATGCCCACCCTGGTGTCGAACTTCGTGCCGCCGGGGGTGGAGGTGGTGCTCCAGTCCGAGAACGGCATGCTGGGCGTGGGGCCGTATCCGGAGGAAGGGCGGGAGGACCCGGACCTCATCAACGCGGGCAAGGAGACCGTGACCGAGATCCCGGGGACCGCCTACTTCTCCTCGGCGGAGTCGTTTGCCATGATCCGGGGAGGGCACATCGACCTCGCCATCCTGGGGGCGCTGGAGGTCTCCGAGAAGGGGGACCTCGCCAACTGGGTGGTGCCCGGCAAGATGGTGAAGGGGATGGGCGGCGGCATGGACCTGGTGCTGGGCGCCCGCCGCGTCGTGGTGATGATGGAGCACTCCTCCAAGGAGGGGAAGCCCAAGATCCTGAAGCAGTGCTCCCTGCCGCTCACCGGCAAGCGCTGCGTCTCGGCCATGTGCACCGACTACGCTTGGCTCGACGTGACCAAGGACGGGCTGGTGCTGCGGGAGCTGGCGCCGGGCGTCACCCCCGAGCAGGTGCAGAGGATCACCGAAGCGAAGCTCATCGTGTCGCCGGAGCTCAGGACCATCCAGGCGTGAGCGGGGCTCGCCCCCGCCTCGAGAGGGTCGCGGGGCGGGGCTCGTCCTGGCTCGCCCCCGTCGGATATGATGGGCCGTCCCCCGCCGGCACTCGTCCGGGAGGAGGGGTCCCATGGCGCGAGCGGCGAAGCGGCGTTCCGTCCGGCGGGCCCGCGGCTCCGGCCCGACCCGAACGCGGAGGGGCGGGGCGTCCCGCCTCGCGACCAGGCCAGCGCCGGCTGGAAGCGCCGCTGCCGCCTCTCCGGAGCGCCCCATCGTGACACTGCTCACCGACTTCACGGCCGGATCGGGCTACCCGGCCCAGATGAAGGCGGTGATCCTGCAGTTCCTCCCCGACGCCCAGATCGTGGACCTCTCCCACGAGGTGCCGTCCTTCGACGTGGTCTCGGGTGCGCTCCTGCTCGAGGCCTGCGCGCCGCGCTTCCCGGCGCGGGCAGTGCACTGCGCGGTGGTGGATCCCGGGGTGGGCACGGCCCGCCGCCCGGTGTGCGTGGTGGACGCGGCCGGCCACCGCTTCGTGGGGCCGGACAACGGCCTGTTCACGCCGTTCCTGGGGCCGGCGGCGCGGGTCTACCGGCTCTCCGACCCGCGGGTGGTGCCGGCGCCGGAGAGCGCCACCTTCCACGGCCGCGACCTGTTCGCGCCGGTGGCGGCCTGGCTGGCCGGCGGAGGCGACCCGGAGCGGCTCGGGCCGCGCCTGCGGGATCCGGTGCGGGCCGAGTGGCCCGAGCCGCGGCGGCGCGGCGACGCCGTCGAGGGGGTGTGCCTGGCCGCGGATCCGTTCGGCAACATCGTCACCAGCATCGCCGCCCGCCACCTGTCGGGCGGGCGGGTGCGCGAGGTGTCGGTGGCCGGGCGGGCGGTCCGCTTCGTGCGCACCTACGGCGAGGGGAAGCCGGGCGAGCTCCTGGCCCTGCTGGGGAGCAACGGCCGCCTGGAGGTGGCGGCGCGCGAGGGGAGCGCCGCCCGCCACCTCTCGGCCCTGCGCGGCACTCCGGTGGTGGTGCGGATGGGGTAGGGGGGATGGCCCCTTGCCTCCCCGGGCACCCCTGCTACACTCGACGAGGATGCCGGGCGAGAACAAGCGCAAGGCGACGCGGCTGCACCACGAGCTGCCGGTCGCCTACCGCACGGTCGGGAGCTTCCTCACCGACTGGGCCACCAACATCAGCCAGGGCGGCCTGTTCATCAACACCCGCAAGCCGTTGCCGGTGGGCACGGTGGTGAAGCTCATCATCCAGCTCCCCAGCGTGGAGTTTCCCTTCGACCTCTCCGGCCGGGTCACCCGGGTCACCGAGTTCGACAACCACGCCAACATGGTCCCGGGCATGGGGATCGAGTTCACCGACATCGACGAGCCCAAGAAGCAGAAGATCTCGGCCTTCGTCGAGAAGCTGCGCCTGGAGCTGGGCGGCGCCTGATCCGGCGGCGGCGGGGCGCCGCGTGCGCGTCGAGCTCGCCATCGAGGGACTGGCGCCGGGGGGCGAGGGGCTGGGCCGAGACGGGGCCCGCCCGGTGTTCGTGCCCTTCACCGCGCCCGGCGACCGGGTGGAGGCGGAGGTGGCGGCCGGGAAGGGCCCCGGGCGCGGCGAGCTGCGGCGCCTCCTCGAGCCTGGCCCGGACCGGGTCCAGCCGCCCTGCCGGCATTTTGGACCGGGGGGGCCTGCTGCCCCCCCGGGACGTTCGGATGCTCCGGCTTCGCCTTCGCCCGTCGGCGGGCGGAGCCCGCCTCCTCCGCCGCTCGCTCCGGGGCAGGAGGAGCCGGACCGGATGTGCGGCGGCTGCGAGTGGCTCCACCTGCGCTACCCGGCGCAGCTCCTCCAGAAGGCACGTGCGCTGGAGGCGACGCTGTGGCGCATCGGCCGGCTCCCGCCGGGGAGCTACCAGCTGCTTCCGGCGCTGCCCTCGCCGTCGCCGCTCCGCTACCGCTCCCGCGCCAAGTTCCACCTCGAGCGCCGCAGCGGGCGGCTGTGCTTCTTCCGGCGCCGCTCCCACGAGCCGGTGCGCCTCGCCGAGTGCCACCTGCTCGAGGGCGAGCTCGACGCCCTGCGCGAGGCGGTGGGACCGGCCCTCTCCGGGGCCGGGCTCTGCCCCGGGGAGGTGACGCTGGAGTGGTCGGGCCACGACGGGCGCGGGGCGGCGGCGCTGTCGCTCCCGGCGATCTCGCCGGCGGCCCGGGAACGGACCGAGCGGCTGCTCCGCGCGGTGCCGCCGCTCGCCGGGGCGGTGCTCCTGGCCGAGGGGGTGGCCCCGCAGCTGGTGGGCGATCCGGTCCTCTTCCACCATCGCCGGCCCGGCGAGCCGGGGCGGGGCCTCGCCCGCTCGCGCCCGGACGTCTTCCGGCAGGCCAACCGGCGCGCCAACGCGCTCCTGGTGGAGGCGGCGCTGGATCTGCTCCGCCCGGAGGGGGAGGTGCTGGAGCTGTTCTGCGGCTCGGGGAACTTCACCGGGCCGCTCCTGGATCGGGCCGCCTCGGTGGCCGCCGTCGAGGTCCAGGGCCCGGCGCTGGAGCTGGCGCGGCGCGACCTCGAGGGCGCGTCGCCTGACCGCCTCCGCTTCTTCGCCGGCGACGCGCTGGGGCTGGCCCGGGCCTTCGCCCGCGAGGCCGGCCCCGGCGCGCGGCGCTTCGGGGCGGCGCTGCTCGATCCGCCGCGCGAGGGAGCGAGGGGCCTGGGCCCGGTGCTGCGCGACCTCTCCGTGCCGCGGGCGGTCTACGTCTCCTGCGATCCGGCCACGCTGGCCCGCGACCTCCGGGGCTGCGTCGAGGCCGGCTTCCGCGTGGTGGCGGTGCAACCGGTGGACATGTTCCCGCAGACGCACCACGTGGAGGCGGTGGC
>DASRTO010000125.1:0-12300 GCA_035655915.1 Anaeromyxobacteraceae bacterium | reverse complement strand
CCGGCCTCGCCCCCGAGGTGGTGAGCGGCGAGGAGGAGGCGCGGCTGGTGTGGGTCAGCGCCTGGCGCGACTTCGGCGGCGCGGGGGCGCTCTCGGTGCTCGACGTGGGCGGCGGCTCGACCGAGTTCACCTGGGGAGAGGGCCCCCAGCCGCGGGGGCGGGTGAGCCTCCAGGTCGGGGCGGTGCGGCTCACGGAGCGGGTGGTGGAGACCGATCCGGTGGGCGAGGCCAGCCTGATGCGGCTCCGGGCGGCGGCGCGCCAGGCGCTCTCGCCGCTCGGCGGCCTGGGCGTCTCGCCCGGCCCGGCGCTCCTGGTGGCGGTGGCGGGCACGGTCACCACCCTGGCGGCGGTGCGCCAGGCCCTGCCCCGCTACGACCCGGTCCGCGTCCACGGCTCCTCCCTGTCGCTCGCCGCCCTGGAGGACCTCTACGAGCGAATGGGCGCCCTCACCGTCGCCGAGCGGGCCCGCCTGCCGGGCATGGAGCCCAAGCGCGCCGACGTCATCCTGGCGGGCTGCGCCATCCTCTGCGAGGCGCTGCCCCTCCTGGGCTTCGACCGCCTCACGGTCTCGGACCGCGGGGTCCGCTGGGGCCTGCTCCACGACCGCTTCGGAGGGAGGTGACGTGCGCGCGCCCTGGGCCGTGGTCTGCGACTTCGACGGGACCGCCACCACCGAGGACATCGGCGACCAGGTCTCGCTGCACTTCGCCGGGCCGGAGGTGTGGCGCCGCGCCGAGGACGAGTACCGGGCCGGGAGGCTGGGCTTCGGCGCCCTCATCGAGCGCCTCTTCGCCCCCATCACCGCCAGCGAGGAGCAGATCGCCGCCTTCGCCCGGGAGCGGGCGGTGCTGCGCTCCGGGTTCGCCGAGCTGGTGTCGGCCTGCCGCGAGGCCGGGCGCCCCTTCGTGCTGTGCTCGGCCGGGCTGGACGTCTACATCCGCCCGGTGCTGGAGCGGCTGCCCGAGCCGCTGCGGTCGCACCTGGTGGTGCGCTCCAACGCCGCCACCTGCTCGCCCGACGGCATGCGCCTCGAGTTCGTGGCCGCCGTCGACCAGAGCGACGACGGCTGCGGTCACCGCGGCTTCTGCAAGGGGACGGTGGTGCGGAAGCTCCGCGCCGACGGCCACAAGGTGGTGGTGTGCGGCGACGGCAGCGTGGACCGCTGCGCCGCCGCCGAAGCCGACTTCGTCTTCTCCACCGGCCGCCTCACCGCCTTCTGCCGCGACCGCGGGCTGCCGCACCGCGCCTTCTCCGACTTCCACGAGGTGATGGAGCACTTCCCGAGGTAGCCAGCGCCGCAGCCGCGGCCAGGCAAGCTTCCTTCTGATCCCTGGCCCAGGGCGGGCCGGCGGCGACCCCGACCCGGGTGAGGAGGCGCTTCACCTCGCCCTCCCGGATCCCCAGGGCGGCGGCGGCCCGCGCCCCGAGATCCCTGGCGCGAACCTCGGCCAGCGGGATCCCGAGGATCCGGCTCGCCTCCCGAACCGCTTCCCGAAACAGCGCTCCCTCGGCGGCATGGACCCAGGCGTGGCTCCCGAGGATGGCCTGCAGCGGGCCGGCTGGCGGCTCGCCGCCGGCCACCAGGCCGCCGGCCACCACCCGGTAGTCCCTGGCCTCGAGGTCGCGCACGGCGGCCTCCAGGGCCGCCCTGGCATTCTCCGCCGCCCGCCGGGCGGCGGCCCTCACCGCGCGTTCCGCGACATCCCCGGGCAGCCGCCTGGCGGCATGGTAGACGAACCGGGGGCCCGCCGGATCGCCGTCGCCGATCAGCTCCACGCGGCGGCGGTCGAGGACCGCCAGCGCCGCCGCCGGCCCCGGGCCGATCGCCACCAGGGCCGCCCATCCGGTGTGCACCGAGAACCCCAGGGCCGCCCGGGCTGCCATCGGGGCAGGGTACCACCGGGCACGGCCATCAGAAGAACCCGATGGTGAAGTGCGGGGCCACCAGCGGCTCGTTGAGGCTCCGGTCGGGCTGGACGATGAAGCCCACGTCCACCGCCGCCGGGCCCACCGGCGTCACCAGCCGCAGCCCCAGCCCGGCGTTGACCCGCAGGGCGGCGAGCGAGATCTGTGTGGTGTCGAGCCACAGGTTCCCCACGTCGGCGAAGAAGCCCGCCTCCAGGCTGCCGCCCAGCGGGACCCGCATCTCAGCCTTGAGGAGCACGAAGGCCTCGCCCCCCTCGCTGGGCACCATCAGCCCGGACTCCAGGCGCCGCTGCAGCTCCGGGCTGCAGCCCAGCCCCGACTCCAGGGTGGCGCAGCGCTGCATCTGCAGGGCGGCGGCGGCGCGCCGGTCCTCGGGGATCATCTCGTACTCGCCGTAGCCCCGCATGGTGGTGGCGCCGCCCAGGTAGAAGCGCTTGGGGGCGATGGTCTGCGATCGCGGGTCGAGCGGGAACACCTGGCCGGCCCTGAGCTGCAGCGCCAGCACGCTCTTCCCGATGGGGAGGTAGGTGGAGGCGGTGCCGGAGAGCTTCAGCATGTCGATGTAGGTCTCGCTCCCGGGGAGGAGCCCGAAGAGCGAGCTCGTGCCCGGCCCCCCCAGCGAGTGAGCCAGCTCGGCGGTGAGCTCGGCGTACCAGCCGCGGCGCGGCAGGGCCACGTTGTCGCGGTAGTCCAGGAGCAGGGTGGGCCGGAGGGCGTGCAGCGTGGTGAGCCCCACCGGGAAGAGCAGCCGGGCCTCCTCGGTCGGGGCGAAGGCGAAGGCCGACGAATAGCCGGTGGGGGTGGTGACGTCATCCACCTCCAGCTCGTAGGTGAGGCGGGCCGCGAAGCGCCCCAGCCGCACCAGGTCCAGGGAGAGCGCCATGGCTCCCCGGGTCAGGTCATAGGAGCTCTGGATGCTGTGCTGGCCGATGAGGTCCAGCCGGGCCGCCGCCAGGGGGAGCCCGGCCGGGCGCGGCCAGCGCAGCCCGGTGGCCACGTACCCCTCCAGCAGCGTCGCCGGGTCGCGGCCGACCAGGTCCGGGCGGAAGGCCACCAGCGGGTAGTTGAGCTTCGCCCTTGCCGTGAACTCCAGCGCCCGGCCGGCCAGATTGGGCCGGGTGTAGTCCACGAAGACCCGCGGCCCGTCGGCGGTGGAGACGCCGAGCCCGGTGGTCAGGGTCTGGTAGGCCCGCTCCGACACCTCCACGGTGAGGTCCTTCACCGGCTCGGGGGTGTCCCGGTCGGAGAGGCGCAGGTCCGCCGAGCGGAAGACCCCCAGGCCGAGCAGGGCGGTCTCGCTCTGGGTGGCGGCCTCCGGGTCGTACACGTCGCCCGGCTTGAGGTCGAGCGCCCCCCGGATGACCGATTCCCGGGTGCGCTGGTTCCCGGTGACGAAGATCCGGCCCACCCGGACCTGCGGCCCCTCCTGCACCCGGTAGCGGATCACCGCCGTCCGCCCGTCGGCCGATCGCTCCTCGTCCGAGTCCACCCGCGCGAAGATGTAGCCCTTCCGGGCGTAGAGCTCGGCGATGGCCGTACGCGTCTCGTCCACCTTGGCGAGCGAGAGCGGGTCGCCGGGCGCGAGCTTCGACTGCCGCGCCAGGTCCTTGAGGGACACGGCCTGGTTGCCCTCGAAGGAGATGGCGTCCACGAAGATGCGCACCCCCTCCTTGAGCCGGATTTCCACGTCCACCACACCCGCGTCGGCGTCGAGCGCGATCCGCTTCCCCTCCACCTCCGCCCGGAGCCACCCCTCGCTGCGGTAATCCTCCATCAGCCGCTCCAGGGCCTGGTCCCAGGTGGGCGCGTCGTACGCCTGACGCGGATCGGTGGGCCCGGTCCAGCGGGCGGGGTCGCGCGCGGGAGTCCCGCCCTCCGCCGCCAGCCGGTCGAGCTGGACGCGCCCGGGGGTCGACTCGTCGGGCGCCTGGTCGCCGAGCAGCTCGTCGAGCCGCCGGCGGAGCCAGGCCTCGTCGCGGAACGAGGCGCCGAGGAAGCGCACGCTGCCCAGGCGGTAGCGGCGCCCCTCGTCCACCAGGAAGCGGATGACGCGCTCGCGCTCGTCGCCGGACTCGGAGGTCTCCACCCGCGCCTGCAGGAAGCCGCGCGCCGAGAGGAAGGCCCGTAGGCGCTCGGCGGCCGCCTCGATCGCCGGGGCGTCGAGCCGGGGGTCCTCCTCGAGCCCCAGGTGCCGGCGCAGCTCGCCCTGGGAGAAGGAACGGGCGCCCTGGATCACGAAGGTGATGCGCGGGCCGGCTCGCACCGCGAAGTCCACCCGCGCCCGCTGGCCCTCCACCGCCACCTTGGGGGGTCCGGCCGTGGCCCGCAGGAAGGACTCGCGCCGCAGCGCCGCCTGGAGCTTCTTCACGTCCTCGTCCACCGCGTCGAGGTCCAGCACCGCCCCGGGCTGGGTGAGGAGCGCCTGGGCCGCCTCCGGCCCCAGGCCCGGGTCCGGCCCCAGCGTCACCGACGCCACCCGCGTCGGGGTCCCCTCCTCGATCCGCAGCACCACGTCGGCGACCGGATCCCCCCTGGCGCCGGTGTCCACCCTGGCCTGCCGCCAGCCCTTGCGGGCGTACAGCGCCCGCAGCGCCTCGGCGGCGGCCTCCAGCCTGCCGGGGTAGATCTCCTCGCCCTGCCGGAGCCCGGCGCCGCGGAGGGCGGCCTCCGCCCCGATGGCCGGGGCACCGTCCCCGGTCGAGAGGGTCACCTTCCCCACCACCCGCTTGGGCAGGCACTGGACCAGCAGCTTCACCCGCTCCGGCTGCCCTGGCGCCGGCGGCAGCGGCACGGCCCGCACCACCACGTTGGAGAACCGGCCCAACTGGTAGAGCACCTGGACCGTCCGCTTGAGCGCGCGCGGCGACAGCCGCTCGCCGGCGCGCACCGCCAGCAAGCCCTCCAGCGCGGCCAGGTTCTCGTCCGGGGGCGCCTCCACCACCACCTGCGCCACCCAGGGAGGCTCGGCGCCCCGCCCCGCCGCCGGGGCGAGCCAGAGCGTGGCGGCGGCGAGCGCGGCCAGGGCCCGCATCAATCAGTCCACCCACTCCCACCGCAGCTTGAGGTCGAGCCCCAGGTCGCTGCCGGTGACCGAGTCGGGGTTGTCGGTGTCCCACTGGCCCTGGAGCGAGGCCCGCTCGTTGAACTGGTATTCCACCTGCGCCCGCTGGCCCACGCCGCCCCCCACCGGCGTCAGGAAGCGCAGGCGCAGGCGCCGGTCCAGGGCCTTGGTCTCGAACTCCAGGCGTGGCTCGATCTGCATGCTGCTGGGCGAGTAGACGCTGGTGACGCGCACCGCGAAGTCCTGGACCACGCCGCTCTTGGGGAGGAAGCGGGCGATCTGCTGGTCCAGGCCGGAGACGGTGAAGAGCGCCTGGGTGGCGGCGGCGGTGGCGGCGGCGCCGATCTTGGGGCCGGTGCTGGCGTCTCGGCTGGTGTACCCGAGCGACAGGAGCGTGACGATGTCCTGCTGCGAGAGGGAGGGGGTGCTGGTCAGCGTCAGCTGCGGCGCCTCCAGGGTGCCGGTGAGGTGCAGCGCCACCTGGAACTCCCGCACGGTGGCCTCGCCGTACACGTCCAGGCTCGCCGAGACGCGGTTCCGGTCGGTGAAGGTGAGCACTCCCCTGGAGAGGAAGAACTCGTTGCCCCGGAAGGTGGCCCGGGCCCCCGGGGCCGTCACCAGCGTCCCCACCAGGCCGTAGCCGGCCAGGGTCCCGGTGAGCGTCAGCTCCCCGGTCACCGAGCCACGCGCCAGGTCGTTCTCGATGCGGGCGTCCCCGTCCACCGCGATCCGCACGTCGAAGCGGAGCCACTCCTGCGACTTGTCGTAGGGCCTGGGCTCGGGCCGGCGCCGCCCGATCTCGAGCAGGCGCCCCTCCAGGTCGAAGGGCTGGGTGTAGCGGGCGCGGAGCACGTGCAGGGTCCCGGAGAGCGTCATGGCGTCCGGCGAGCCCTCGGCCGAGAGGCGCCCTGAGACGGTGGAGGGGATGTAGGAAGGGATGGCGATGGGGACGGCCTCGGCCTGGACCTCGGCCCGGATGCGGGTGGGCACGAAGCGGGTGAGCTCGATCTCGCCCTCGATGGCGGCCTTGGCGCCGTTGACCGTCGCCGAGAGGCGCTCGAAGAGGACGCGGTTCTGGGAGAAGCTGAGCTCACCCCCCAGCTCGGTGAACTCGATCGGCAGGTCGCGCAGGCGAAAGCCCCCGTCCCGGACGCGGCCGCTCCCCAGCAGCACCGGGTCGGCGTCGGTCCCGCCCACCCTGGCGTCCAGGGTGAGCCGGCCGCGGGGGCGGGTCACCGCCGGCACCAGCCCCCCGAGCAACCTCAGATCGAGCGAGCCGCCGGCGCTGAGGTCCAGGGTCCCGTCCGCTGCCCGCGCCCCCTCCAGCCCGAACTCGGTGTTCACCCCCTGCAGCGTGAAGGACTGGACCTCCACCCGCCCGCGGTCCACCGCCACCACGATGGGCTCGCGGTTGTCCACCTTGAAGTCCCCGTACCCCACCCGCAGCGTCTCCAGGCGCACCCCGGCCCGGGCCCGCCCGAGGTCGGCCAGCGCCCCCTCGGCGCTGGCCTGGCCCTTCACCTGGGCCTGCAGGCCCGCCGGCGGGCCGCCGGGGATGAACCGGGTCACGTCGTCCACGTCCAGGTCGGCCCGGGCGCTGAAGGGCATGTCGCCGCCGGTGCGCGCCTCGCCGGAGAAGCGGACCCCGGGCGTGGTCCCGGTGAGGCGGAGGGTGCCCCCCTCGATGGCCCCGCCCACCTGGACCGAGCCCACCGGGAGGCGGCCCACCGCCACCGCCTCGCCGCTGGCGGCGAAGCGCAACACCGGCTCGTCCATGGAGCCGGACACCGACAGGGTCCCGCTGGCGGTACCGCCCCAGCCTCCCGGCGGCAGGTCCAGCGCCGCCAGGTCCGCCCCGGCCACCGCGATCTCCAGCTGCCAGGGCGAGGGGGCGCCCAGGTCGATCCACCCGCTGGCCTCGAGGTGGCCCGCTCCCCGCCTCAGCTCGGCGCGCTCGAACACCGCCCGCTGGCTCCGCTCGATGCGCCCCTGCGCCAGCCCCGACTCGAAGGAGCGGCCCCACAGCTCGCCGGGGCCCAGCCGCGCGTCGAAGGCGGCGTCGAGCCGGTCCACCGGCCCGGAGAGCGCGCCGGTGACCGCCACCTGGGCGTCGATGGCGTCGCGCACCCGCCGCGTCCCGGGCAGCCATGGCTGGACCACGTCGAAGAGGTCCCGCAGCCGACCGCGGGCGGCGAGGCGCCCGCCGCCGAGCCGCACCGGCCGCGCTCCCAGGTCCACGCCCATCTCCGCCTGGTAGCGGGTGGACCCCTTCTGCCCGCTGCCCTCGGCCACCCGCAGCACCAGCCGCCGGTCGAAGTGCACCGCCGCCTCCAGCTCGCCCAGGTCGAGCTGCAGGAAGCGGAAGGCGCTGGCCTTGAGGCGCGCCTCCACGGTAGGGGTGCCGTAGGGCGCCACCCGCACCGTGCCCGAGACCTCGGCCCGGCCGGCCATGGGCACGGCCGCCACGTGCCGGAGCTCGGAGAGGTCGGCGGTCCCCTGCAGCGCCAGCTGGAACCCGCCGGCGTCGCGGAAGTGGAGCCGCCCCTCGGCGCGCATCGACCCGGCCCCGGCGCTGACGGTGGCGCCCAGGAGGTCGACGCCCTCGGCGTCGACGCGCACCGGGCTCTCGATGCGCGCCCGATCCAGGTCCAGCACCGCCGGTTCGCCGGGACGGTACCCCTTCCACGGGTGGTCGAGGACGCGGAAGTCCCGCGCCTCCAGGGCCACCTCGCCGGCCAGGTGGAAGGGCCGGCCCGCCCCCGTCACCTTGATGCGCGCCGAGAGCCGCATCATCACGTGGGCGTCGGCGAGGCCGAGCCGCTCCAGGAGGTCCGCGAACTCCACGCCCTCCACCTTGACGTCGGCCTCGATGCTCGCCTGCCGGTCGAGCTTCACGGTGCCCTGCCCGGTGACGGTGCCCCCGGCGGCGAAGGGGATCTCGATCCGCTCCAGGCGCACCTCGTCCCCCGCCAGGCGGAAGCCGAGCCGCGCGTCCCCGGGGACGTACTGTTCGATGCGGGCACCGCGGAAGCGGACGTCCCCCGAGACCGCCGGCCGCTCGGCGGTCCCGCCCAGGCGGACCGAGGCAGCCACGCTCCCGGCCGAGCGCACCCCGCTCTGGCCCAGCAGGGCGAACAGCGCTGGAAGCGGCGCCTCGGCGGTCAGGGCCAGCCCCAGCCGGGGCCGGCACAGGTCGACCACCTCGCCGCGGGCGCCCAGCTTCACGCCCTCCACCTCCAGGCTCGCCTCGCGGACGTCGAGGCGGGAGAGGTCCAGGGCGAGGTCGGCGTCCAGCCGCCCCTCGTCCACCAGGATCTGGCGCCCGCCCGCCTCCACCAGGGTGGGGCCGAGGTCCACCTCCACCCGGCTGCGCCGCGCGGAGGCGATCTGGCGGAGCGCCTCGCGGCCGCTGCGGGCGGTAGTGTGGACGTCGAAGCGGCCCACCAGCACCCGCGCCCCCCCGGGGAGGCCGAGGTCGAGCGTGCCCTCCTCCACCTGGATCCGGTGCACCTCCAGCTGCGCCAGGGCCGGCGGCGGACAGCTGGCGGGCGGGGCGCCGGCGGGTCGCTCCGGGAGGTCCAGGGCCAGCCGCGGCCGCACCGCCTGGAGCTCGGCCAGCTGGAGCCGCCGCCCCAGCGCCTGCAATGGGGCCAGCCGCGCCCGGACCTCGTCGGCCGCGAAGACCGGGGCCTCGCGCCGGCCGAGCCGAACTCCCTCGGCCCTGACCTCGAGCCGCAGCGGCAGGATGGTGCAGGCCTCCACGCTGAGCGGCAGCCCGGTGAGGGCGGTCACCCGCCGCTCGGCGAAGTCGCACAGCCTCTTTCCGGCCCAGGGGGAGCGCAGCACGAGGAGCGTCGCGGCGACGACCGCCAGGACGAAGGCCGCGAAGGCGATGGCGAGCTTGCGCTTCACGGCTCCGATCCGGCCCGCGGGTGCCTACTTGGTGAGGGACTCGAGAAACCGATCGATCTCCCCGAGGTCGACCCGGGAGCCCTTGCGGCCCCCCTCGACCCCGTCGGCGCCTCGCGGCGGCCCGGCCGGCTCTAGCGCCAGGTCGCGGGCCACGCGCTCGACGAGCGGCGCGTCCACGTCGGCCTGCCTGGCCACGAAGCCCTCGAAGAGGGCGTTGTCGCACAGGGTGTTGATGAGGCGCGGCGTGCCCCGGCTGTAGCGGTGGACCGCCGCCACCGCTTCGGGGCTGAAGGGGACGCGCGCCGCCCCGGCCAGCTTCAGCCGGTGCTTGACGTAGGCCTCGGTGGCCTCGGCGGTCAGCGGCTCGAGGCGGTAGCGCAGGGCCACCCGCTGCGCCAGGGGCGGGTCCAGGCGGAGGTTGTCCTCGATCTCCGGCAGGCCGAAGAACACGAAGGAGATGAGCTTGCGCTCCGGCACCTCCAGATTCAGGAGGCCCCGGAACTCCTCCATGATCTCCCGGGTGCAGAGCATCTGCGCCTCGTCGATGAGGACCACCGCCTTCTTGCCCTGCTCGTGGATGCGCACCAGCCGCTGGTAGAGCTGGGAGAGCAGCGCCAGCTTCTCCTCCGCCGGCGACTCCACCCCCAGTTGCAGGGCGATGCGGCGCAGCAGCCAGTTGGCGGTGATGCCGGAGTGGATGATGACCAGCAGCGCCGCCTCGTACTCGTCCTCGGGGAGGTTGTCGAGCATGCGGCGGGCCAGCGTGGTCTTGCCCGCGCCGATGTCGCCCACCAGCACCGCCAGCCCCTTCATGCCCTGGACCGCGTGCATGAGGCGCATCAGCGCCTGCGCGTGCTGGGCGGAGCTGTAGTAGAAGCGCGCCACCGGCGCGTTGGAGAAGGGCTCCTGGGAGAGCTGGTAGAACTCGAGGTAGGTCACGGGCCTCCCACTCTACACGTACCCGATGTTCTTCTTGGCGCCGGATCCCGGCCGCGGCGGGACCGCCCCGCCGGCCCGGGCGGCCGCCCGCGCCTCCAGGTCCGCCGGGGGCCGCCCCGGCCCGCCGCCCAGGCGGGCCGCGAAGGCGCCGGCGTCCCGGTAGCCGGGGTCCACCTTCACGATCTTCTGCAGGTACCACAGGGCCTGGTCCTTCTCCCCCAGCGCCTCGTGGGCCGCCGCCAGCTCGTAGTGCAGGGCCTTGGCCGCCTCCGCGGTGAGCGCCCCCGACCGCAGCGCGCGCCGGAAGGCTTCCACGGCGGCGCGGTGATCGCCCTTCAGCCCCTGGCACAGCCCGATCATGCTGAGGCAGTCGACCTCCTTCTTCTTGGAGTGGCCCGAGAGCGCCACCTCGAACTCGTGGATGGCGTCGTCGAGCAGCCCCATCTCCTTGTAGGCGATGCCGAGGTCGTAGTGGGTCTCGGTGTCCTCGGGCTTCACGGTCTCGGCCACGCCCTTCTTGAACTGGTTGAAGACGTCCTCCACCGAGTACTGGAAGTCGTCGGCGGCCGGCGCCACCCCGCCCGGCGGCCCCAGCTCCTCGGCCAGCTCGCGGGCGATGTCGAAGGCCTCGTCGCCCGCCGGCGCCTCCGGGCGCACCCGGGCCGCGGGGGCGAGCGCCGGCGCCCGGGCTCCCCTGCGGTCCAGCGCCGCCAGCCGTTCCTTGACCGCCGGGTGCCCCGGGTGGCGCGCCAGCAGCCGGCGCAGGATCTCGCGCGCCTCGTCGTCGAGCCCCTGCTCCGAGTAGAAGTCGGCCTCCTCCAGCTCGTCGGAGAGGTCGGGCGCGGGGGCGGCGGGGGGGCGCGCGCTCGGGGGGGCGTGCGCGGCCGGGGCGGCGGGCGCGGCGGGGCGGGCGCCGGGCGGCCGGCCCGGGGCGGGGGCGCGCGGGGGAGGCGCCTCCTCGGGGATGGTCTCGCCCTCGTCGTCGAGGGCCGCGGCCGCGGCGGCCAGCGCCGTCTCGTCGGTGGTGACCCCGGTCTCCTCGTCCAGCACGTCGGCCCCGGCGCCGGCGTCGAGGGCGATGGCCCCAGTGCCGATGGCCTCGACGTCGCTCATGCGAACGACGGTCTCGCCCTGCTCGCCGTCCGGCTCGGCCAGGCCGGTGGCGGCGCCGAGCATGCCCAGCTCGGGGTGGCGGGGCTCGATCTCGCGCAGCCGCTCGATGGCCAGCGCGGCCCGGTCGTTGAGCCCCCGGGTCACGCAGGCGCGCGCCGCCTTGAGCGCCGCCTCCGTCGCCGCCGGACGGTTGCCGCTCGCCAGGTGGATGTCGCGCACCTTCTCCAGGGCGTCGGGCTGGTCCGGGTCCACCGCCAGGATGCGGGAGACGTGCTCCAGGGCCTTCTGGTGGAGCCCGTACTTCACGTAGACGTCGGCCTCGGTGATGACCCTGGCGAAGCCCTCCGGCCCGAGGGGCTTCTGGGGCGCGGCCGGGGCCGCCGGCCGCGGCGGCGCGGGAGGCCGGCCGGGGGCGGGGGCGCGCGCCGGAGGGGGCGGTGCCGCCGCCGGAGCGGAGCGCCCGCCGCCCAGCGCCTCGGCCGCCTCGGCGTCGTCCGGCGCCAGCTCCAGGATGCGCTGGTAGGTGGCGCGGGCGTCGCCGGGCCGGCCTTGCTCCTCGTAGGCGCGGGCCAGCTCCTTGAAGACGGAGATGGTCTTCCCGGTCTGGCCCAGGTCGCGGAAGGCCTGGGCCAGCATGTTCAGGGTCTCGATGTCCCGCGGGTCGGCCTTGAAGCACAGCTGCAGCTTGGCCAGCGCCCGCTTGGTGTCGCCCTTGGCCAGGTAGATGCTGGCCAGCTCGCGGGTCAGGGCGACGTCGTTCGGGGCCAGGAAGGCGATGCGCTCGGAGACCTTGAGGTACTCGTCGATGCGGTTGTTGGCCTTGAGCTCCGCCCCGGCGCGGCGGAACAGCTCCAGGGCCTCCTGGCCCTTGCCGGCCTTGGCGTACAGCTCGCCCAGCTTGATGGAGGAGGCGACGTTGTCCGGGTCCAGCTCCACCATGCGCCGGAGCACCTCGAGCAGCCGCACCCCGTCGCCGGCCTTCTCGCAGGCGGCGGCCACCATCTGCAGCTGCCCCATGGCGTCGCTCATGAGGCCCAGCTGCTGGTAGAGGGAGGCCAGCCGCTCGTTCACCCGCGTGTCGTCCGGGGCGAGCTTGATGATCTGCTTGTAGACCGCCACCGCCTTGAGGAAGAAGCCCTGCTCCCCGTAGGCGTCGGCCACCCGGTTGAAGGTCTCGGCGGCGCTGGCGTTGTCGCCCTTCTTCTGGTGCAGCTCGCCGACCTTGAGCAGGACCCGGACGTCCTTGGGATCGTCCTGCAGGATCCGCTGGTAGGCCTTGATCGCCTTGTCGAACTGGCCCTTCTGGACGAGCTTGGTCGCCTCGGCGGTGATCTTGTTCTTGTCGACA